>NVRM01000016.1 GCA_002400885.1 Flavobacteriaceae bacterium | reverse complement strand
GCCTATTAGCGCAGATGGTACTGCCCCTGGGTGGGAGAGTATGTCGTCGCCTTTATTTTAAATCCTCAATTATTAATTTAATTGAGGATTTTTTGCGTTTGGGCGGAAAATATTTCGCCCATATTGGAAAAGGGTGTATGCAATACGCCCTAACCGTAGAGACGCAAGATTTTGCGTCTCTACATGATTTTTATTCTAGTTTTCACTTAGATATCGGCCTTTATTGCATCGTTCTTAAGAACGAAATATCATACCATACAACACGCATAATATCAATAGGTAAGGGCGTATTGCAATACGCCCTTTTTCAATATTGGCGTATGCAATACATCCTAACCGTGGTGACTTAGCAATGCTCTTTTTCTACTAAACACAAAAAACGTATATTTACTTTTTAACCAACACAAGAAATAAAAATGAAAGAACAGAATTTTAAAAATCACAGTAAATGGGTGCCAGGCTATCATTTCTTAAGTTTTTTTGCTATTGTAATCCTCTTAGTAGGTAGTATCCGAAACCTTGTAGTCTTTTCTGAAGGTAATAGGTATGTTGGAACATTACTTGTGCTGATTGCTTTTATTTTACTATTCTTGTTTTATTTCGTAAGAATTTTTTCATTGCGGACCCAGGATAGAGTGATTAGGTCGGAGGAAAATTTTAGACATTATCTATTAACGGGGAGACAATTACCTCAAAATTTAAAAATGCGTCAAGTGATAGGATTAAGATTCGCATCAGATAAAGAATTCCCAGCATTAGTAACTAGATCTGTTACTGAAAACCTTTCAGAAAAAGAAATTAAAAAAGAGATAAAAGAATGGAAAGTAGACTTTTATAGAGTTTAAATAAGTTTAATTTATTATGAGATGACCCGAGGTATTTACTTCGGGTTTTTTTAGACCTTTTTTTTATGTAAGTTCTTCTGTCTGTTTTGAAATAAATTAACATGAATTAAAAAACAGGTGTCATTTTATAAATAATATTAAGGGAATATCTCTGTAAGGTACTCGTGTTTAGAGTGGTTTGTGTTTGTTAAACCTGTGTTATATTGAAGTTTAAACATGTTCACTACAAGTTTATGTACATTACTGTTAGATTAGAGACTAGTTTATATATTTATATAAAACGTAAAATTTAGAAGTGTCTCAGTATTAAGCCCAAAAATCGGACTTTATCTAAAGTGCGCTTATAATAACTATTGTTATGAAAAAAATATTCATTGTTTTTTCATTTTTGTATGCTGCTGTTTCCTATACCCAAGAAGCGGATATCATTTCTGAAAAAACCTTTTTCACTGAAAATATTAAAGAATTCACTCCCAATGTTTACACAACATACTGTCCTCGTAAATTTAAAAATCAAGTATATGGCACCATGTTATCGAAAATAGATTTGAATGCCCTTTTTTTAACTTGAGAGTAGCATGGCATAAATTACCATTTGATGGAAACTTAGGGATTAAACGTACGAGTTGTACAAAATCTAATTATTCAATGATTTCGAGTTCCATTGTTGAATTTACTCTAAATAGCACTCCTAAATTTTTCTAAACATTATAGGAGTCGTTTAGAGCTTTAAAAGACTAGATTAAGGGAAGGGGATCCCTTTTATCTAGTCTTATTTTATGAAAAAACGATTTAAATCAAGAATCGAAACAGTTCAGGATTGTCGTTTAAGTACTCTCCTAAAAAACCTTTTTCTTTCATTCTATTAATTAAAGGTTGAAAGTCTTCCTTGTTTTCTAGTTCAATGCCTACCACTGCAGGGCCTTTTTCTCTATTGTTTTTCTTGGTGTATTCGAAATATGCAATATCGTCGGTGTCTCCTAAGACATCTACCACAAATTCTTTTAATGCACCAGCTCTTTGAGGAAAACGGATGATAAAGTAATGTTTAAGGCCTTCGTATAATAAAGCTCTCTCTTTCATTTCTTCCATTCGCGTGATGTCATTATTTCCTCCACTTACCACACAGACAACTGTCTTACCTATGATTTCATCTTTGTGTTTTTCAAGTGCTGCAATAGACAAGGCTCCGGCAGGTTCTACGACCATGGCATTTTCGTTATACACTTTTAAAATAGTGGAACAAATTAGGCCTTCGGAAATTACATTGGTGGCGTCTAATTGTCTTTTACAAAGCTCAAAGGTGATTTCACCCATGCGTTTTACAGCAGCGCCATCTACAAATTTCTCGATATTTTTTAAGCTTGTGTTTTTTCCGTTTTTAAGTGATGTCGTTAAGGAAGGAGCACCTTCTGGTTCTACACCAATAAGTCTTGTTTCCGGACTTAAAGCCTTAAATACACTTGAAATACCTGAGGCCAATCCACCTCCGCCAACAGGCATAAAAACATAATCAATGGGACTTGTTGAGTCGTTTAATATTTCTAGGCCTACAGTTCCTTGTCCTGCAATAACATCTAAGTCGTCAAATGGATGTACAAAGGTACTATGGTGGTCTTTACAAAATTGTTTGGCGGCTTCTGAACTATCGTCAAAACTATCACCAATTAAAATAACTTCTACAAAGGATCCACCAAACATTCGTACTTGATCTATTTTTTGATGCGGTGTGGTTACAGGCATGAAAATTGTTCCTTTTACCTTTAGTTTTTGACAAGAAAAGGCGACACCTTGGGCATGATTTCCTGCACTTGCACAAACAATCCCGTTGGTTAAATCTTCTTTTGAAAGTCCTTTTATTTTATTAAAAGCGCCTCTTATTTTATAAGATCTTACAATTTGTAAATCTTCTCTTTTAAAATATATTGAGGCATTGTATCTTTTAGAAAAATTTTTCATGTACACCAGGGGTGTATTTTCCACAACATCTTTTATTTGATGTTGTGCTTTGTATATTTTTTCTAAAGAGATGGTTTCGTTAAGTGTATTCAAAATTTCAAATTTTAAAAAGATTCACCACAAAAGAGTTTATTTCCATTCCTTTTGCGGTGATTAAAATAGTATGTTAATCCGAGATTAACTTATTTTTTTCATGGCAGTCATAGAAGCTCTTAATTCGTCTCCTATAATTTCGATAGGGTGAAAGCGAATGGCGTCATTCACTGCAATTAATTCTTTATTATCAACGCCATTTCCGTTGGTGTCAAATGATTTTCCGATTACATCAGTATTGACAGTTTTCATAAAATCGGCTAACAATGGTTTACAGGCATGATCAAATAAATAACAACCATATTCTGCAGTATCAGAAATGATTCTATTCATTTCAAATAATTTTTTACGTGCGATGGTATTGGCAATTAATGGTGTTTCATGTAATGATTCGTAGTAAGCGGATTCTTCTTTAATTCCTGCTTCTGTCATCGTTTCAAAAGCTAATTCTACTCCTGACTTTACGAAGGCAATTAATAACACTCCATGGTCAAAGAATTCTTGTTCAGAAATATCTTGAGCGCTTGCTGTTGTTTTTTCAAAAGAAGTGTTTCCTGTTTCGGCTCTCCAAGACAATAAATTTTTATCATCATTGGCCCAATCCTCCATCATAGTTTTTGAAAAATGTCCGGACATAATATCATCCATATGTTTTTGAAATAGAGGACGCATAATATCTTTTAATTCTTCGGAGAGATTGAAGGCTTTTATTTTTGAGGGATTTGATAAACGGTCCATCATATTGGTAATTCCACCGTGTTTTAATGCTTCGGTAATCGTTTCCCATCCGTATTGTATCAATTTAGTGGCATAGGCAGGTTCCAGTCCGTTTTCCACCATTTTATCAAAAGATAGGATAGATCCTGTTTGTAATAATCCACATAGAATGGTTTGTTCTCCCATTAAATCTGATTTTACTTCCGCAACGAATGAGGAGTTTAATACTCCTGCTTTATGACCTCCTGTTGCAGCAGCATAGGCTTTTGCAATTTCAAAACCATCTCCATTGGGATCGTTTTCTGGATGTACAGCTATTAATGTAGGAACTCCAAATCCACGTTTGTATTCTTGTCTCACTTCTGAACCAGGAGATTTAGGAGCCACCATCACAACGGTGATATCTTTACGGACTTCCATACCTTCTTCGACAATATTAAAACCGTGGGAGTAGGAGAGTATTGCGTCTTTTTTCATCAGTGGCATTATGGTAGACACTACATTTGTATGTTGTTTATCCGGAGTTAAATTGATCAACATATCTGCAGAAGGAATCATTTCTTGATAGGTTCCTACTTTGAATTTGTTTTCTACGGCATTTTTATAGGAAGTACGTTGTTCGCTGATTGCCCCATCACGTAATGTATAAGAGATATCCAATCCAGAATCCCTCATGTTTAATCCTTGATTTAGTCCTTGTGCACCACAACCAACAATAACTATTTTTTTTCCTTTTAATTTTTCCACTCCATTAGGGAATTCAGATGCATCCATAAAGTCGCAAGTTCCTAATTGTTCCAATTGTAAGCGTAACGGTAAGCTGTTAAAATAATTTGCCATTTTAATTTAGTCTTTAAATTCTTGTAATAATTCTGATATTGCCATTTTTTCTTTGGTAATTGCGATCCGTCCAGACCGTACAAACTGTAATAAACCATAGGGTTTCAATCGATCGTATAATCGGTTAATATCCTCAGTGGTCCCCGTTGTTTCAATTACAAAATACCGCTCGTTTATGGTCACCATATGAGCATGGCGTAATTTTAATTTGTTTTGTATTTTTTCGTCGTACAAGTGCTCTGTTGATATTTTAAACATGGCCGTTTCTTGAAATATAACTTCATCATCGGTATGGTAAAAAGCACGAATTACTTCGATTTGTTTTTCTATTTGACCTAAAATTTTCTTAATCGCCTTTTCAGTCATGTTTGCTACGATTGTAAAACGATGGACGTCTTCTATCTCGGATTTTGACACCGTCAAACTTTCAATATTGATATGACGTTTTAAAAAGATAGCCGAAATTCTGTTTAACAATCCGATGTTATTTTCGGTGTATACCGAAATCGTAAATTTTTGTTTTTCTTCCATAATTATTTAAGTCTAACTTCTGAAACACTTGATCCCGTTGGTATCATTGGGAATATATTGTCTTCTTTTTCTATGATTACTTCTAAGAAAAATGCCTGGTCTGATGCCATCATTTTTTTTATGGCTCCTGGTAAATCCTCTCTCTTAGAAACACGGACAGCTTCAATGTCATAAGCATCTGCTAATTTTACAAAATCAGGGCTTATCATTTCTGTAGAAGCGTAGCGTTTGTCAAAAAATAATTCTTGCCACTGGCGTACCATTCCTAAATAACCATTGTTTAGCACTACAATTTTGACAGCGGCTTTGGTTTGTAAAATAGTTCCCAATTCGTTGCACGTCATTTGGTATCCTCCATCACCAATAATTGCCACAACTTCTCTGTCTGGTGCTCCTAGTTTCGCTCCAATTGCTGCAGGTAATGCAAAGCCCATCGTTCCTAGTCCTCCAGAGGTAATATTACTCCTCGTTTTTTTGAAATCGGCATAGCGACAAGCAAACATTTGGTGTTGTCCTACATCTGATACAATTATGGCATCACCTTTAGATTCTATGTTAATACCTTTCAATACTTCTCCCATAGTCAATCCTTCCTTGCTAGGATACAATTGAGGGATAATCACTTCTTTATTTTCAATGGCACGTAATTTTTTAAATTGGTCAAACCAAGTATCGTGTGTTTTCGTATCTAACAAGGGAAGTAATTCAGCCAAGGTTTCTTTTACATCACCCAATACGGCCACAGTTGTAGGTACATTTTTATCTATTTCCGCAGGGTCGATATCAAAATGAATGACCTTAGCTTGTGTCGCATAACGTGCTAAATCACCTGTAACACGGTCGTCAAAACGCATTCCAATGGCAATTAAGACATCACATTCATTGGTTAATTTATTGGGAGCATAATGCCCATGCATTCCTACCATTCCTACATGTAAAGGGTGATCAGAATTAATTGCTGATAAACCCAATGCGGTAGATGCAGATGGAATACCTGCTTTTTCTATGACTGCTTTAAATTCCTGTTCGGCTGCCCCTAGTATAACCCCTTGTCCAAATACTATAAAAGGTTTTTTGGCGGTATTTATAAGCGTAGCAGCTTCCTTAATTTTATTATAATCGTAATGAGGTATTGGCCTATAACTACGTATGGAAGTACATTTTTTATACACAAAATCAAATGTTTCCAATTGGGCATCTTTAGTAATGTCTATCAAAACAGGCCCTGGTCTACCAGATTTAGCAATGTAAAATGCCTTTGCAAATACACCTGGAATTTCAGAAGCTTTAGTAATTTGATAATTCCATTTGGTAACAGGGGTAGAGATACCAACAATGTCGGTTTCCTGAAAAGCATCTGTTCCTAACAAATGAGAAGCGACTTGACCTGTGATACAAACCAATGGAGTAGAATCTATTTGTGCATCAGCAATTCCTGTGACTAAATTAGTAGCTCCAGGGCCAGATGTGGCAAATACAATTCCTACATCACCGGTAACACGTGCATGTCCTTGTGCTGCATGAATAGCGCCTTGTTCATGGCGGGTAAGGATGTGTGTAAACTGGTCTTGGTATTTGTACAGTTCGTCATACACCGGCATAATGGCACCTCCAGGGTAGCCATAACCTAATGTTTGTCCTTCAGCTAACAGACATTTGACAACGGCTTCTGCTCCAATAATTCGAACCGTTTTTTGTGTGTCTGAAGTTTTTGTTAGGGTGCTTTTTGTTTCCATAGTCTTAAAATTTATCGGTAACACATCCTTCCGATGCCGTGGCTACCATTTTTGCATATTTGTATAATATTCCTTTTGGGTGTTTGGGAGCTGGCTCCGTCCACGCCTTTTTTCTTTCCTTGATTTGTGTGTCGCTTAATGCTACACTGATGTTATTTTTAGAAGCATCAATTGTAATGAGATCTCCATCTTTTAATAAGGCGATCATACCTCCGCTTTGTGCTTCTGGGGTAATGTGTCCTACGACAAATCCATGTGTTCCTCCAGAAAAACGACCATCTGTAATTAATGCGACCGTTTTTCCTAGTCCAGCGCCCATAATCATAGAAGTTGGTTTTAGCATTTCAGGCATTCCTGGCCCACCTTTAGGTCCTACATAGCGAATGACTATTACATCTCCTTTTTTTGCTCTTCCTGCACGAATACCATCGTTTGCTGCATCTTCTCCATCAAAAACAATGGCGGGTCCTTCAAATAATTCTCCTTCTTTTCCACTTATTTTAGCTACAGATCCTTCGTTTGCAAGGTTTCCGTATAATATCTGGAGATTTCCTGTTTCTTTTATTGGTACACCTTTAGAATGAATTACATCTTGTTCAAATGATAAAGGAAGTACGTCGGCTAAATTTTCTGCTATGGTCTTTCCTGTGACCGTCATACAATCGCCATGTAAATGTCCTTCTTCTAATAAGTATTTCATAACGGCCGGTGTTCCTCCAACTCTATGAACATCTTCCATAAGGTACTCTCCACTAGGTTTTAAATCTCCAATTACGGGTGTTCTATCGCTTACACGTTGAAAATCATCCAAGGTGAAATCAATGTCTGCTGCGTGTGCAATTGCTAGGAAATGCAATACAGCATTGGTAGATCCACCTAAGGCGTTTACTAATACCACCGCATTTTCAATCGATTTCTTAGTGATGATGTCCAAGGGTTTTAAATCCAATTCTAATAAGTTCTTGATCGCCTTGGCAGTACGTTCTGCTTCCTTTGCTTTCATCTCACTTTCCGCTGGAATAGAAGAGTTGAAAGGCAAGGCAAATCCCATCGCTTCAATTGAAGAAGCCATAGTGTTAGCGGTATACATTCCTCCGCACGCTCCTGGGCCCGGGCATGCCTTTTTTATAATTTGTTTGTATTCTTTTTCATCTATAATACCAGCTACTTTCTTCCCTAAAGCTTCAAAGGCTGATACAATGTTTAATTTTTCTCCTTCGTGACATCCAGAGGCGATCGTCCCACCATAGACCATTAACGACGGTCTATTTAATCGCAACATGGCCATCACAGAACCGGGCATGTTTTTGTCACATCCTACTACAGGAACTAAGGCGTCGTAGCTTTGTGCATTACAAACAACTTCCATAGAGTCTGCAATGATATCTCTAGAAGGTAAGGAGTAATTCATCCCTGAGGTTCCCATGGATATTCCATCACTCACTCCAATGGTATTAAACACCAATCCTACTTGTTCTAATTTATTTACCTCGGCTTTTATTTCCTTGGCCATTTCGTTCAAGTGCATGTTACATGGATTTCCATCGTATCCTGTACTTGCAATTCCCACTTGAGGTTTGTTCATGTCCTCATCCGTTAATCCGACAGCGTATAACATAGCTTGTGAAGCTGGTTGGGTTTCGTCTTGAGTGATTCTTCTGCTGTGTTTGTTTAATTGCATTGTTTGTTTTTTATATAAATCTCAATAAATTAAAGCTGACTTCTGTTTTTTTTTAATTTATTCGTTAATTCTTGTTTGTTTTAGTCTTTAGAATGCTGTTTTGTTAACTATAATCAATTCTAATGACCGAAAGTACTTTTGTTTTACGGGCTCTTTATTTCATTTTCTCCTGTTTTACAGTATTCAAGTGTCTGTTATTTGTCTTAAGTTGTTGATTTTTCGATATTTGTGTGTTTTTATTTACACTCTTTAGTTCAAAAAAAAAAACCTTCCGTTTAAGGAAGGTTTTTTAAATAAAATATGTTGTTGTTCACATTATACCATCCCTTCCCTTGCCCTTGTAATTCGAATTACAACGACGTTAATTAAAGAAATAATAATAGGTGAGTTAAAATTTTTCATTTTTGGTACTCTTTTGTTTGTTTTATTAAGTACGTGACAAATATTAGAATAAATTCTTAAAAAACAAAATTCATTGCGTACTTTTTTAAAATAAAGCTTTAAATTTGAATAATTAACAATATATCATGGAACATATCACGCAAATCATAAACGGTCAAGATGCCTTTTTCAAAACACATAAGACAAAAGATGTCCAATTTAGACTGAAATTGCTCAAGAAGTTGCGATCGGAGTTGATTTTGAGAGAAGACGAAATTCATAATGCTCTGTATGCCGATTTTAAAAAACCTGCTTTTGAAAGTTTGATTTCCGAAACAGGAATGGTGTTAATGGAATTAAACAAGGCCATAAGAAATCTTAAAAAATGGGCAAAACCAACAGCTGTTTTTCCAGCACTATTAAATTTCCCTTCTTTTAGTAAAATTCATAAAGATCCTTTTGGGAGAATTTTAATTATTGGCCCATGGAATTATCCTTATCAATTAGCATTAGCGCCGATTATAGGAGCTGTATCGGCAGGAAATAGCGTGGTTTTTAAACCCTCGGAATTAGCGACTAATACGGCAGCTATTGTGCAAAGTATTATTTCAAATGTATTTAATGAGGGGCATGTTTCGGTGATAGAAGGAGGAGTAGAAACATCTCAGTTTTTATTAAAACAACGTTGGGATTTAATCTTTTTTACGGGTTCCGTTACCGTTGGTAAAATTGTAGCGAAGGCAGCGGCTGAATTTTTAACACCGGTGATTTTGGAGTTAGGAGGGAAAAATCCATGTATCATAGACGAAACTACAGATTTGAAATTAGCAGCCAAAAGATTGGTTTGGGGAAAATTTTTAAATGCAGGACAAACTTGTATTGCTCCCGATTATTTTTTAGTACATAAAAGTATAAAAAATGATTTTATTACGGAGTTTTCCAATGCAATTACGGCCGCTTATGGGGAAGATATACAACAATCAGAAAATTATCCACGTATTATAAACGAACGTAATTTTGATCGATTACACAAGATGTTGGTAGATGTAAATATTGTGTATGGAGGACAGACAGATAGAACCGATGTTTTTATTGCTCCTACATTAATAGACAGTCCGCCGATGGATAGTGAAGTAATGAAAGATGAAATTTTCGGGCCTATATCGCCTGTGTTCTCCTATGAAACAGAAGAAGATATCGCTACGTTTATGACACATTACGAAAAACCATTGTCTTTGTATATTTTTAGTAATCGCAAGAAATTTATTGCGTCTATCTTAGAAAAATATTCTTTTGGAGGTGGTTGTATTAACGATACGTTGATCCATTTTGTAAATGATCGTTTGCCATTTGGAGGCGTAGGACATAGTGGAATGGGGGCCTATCATGGGAAATTGACGTTCGATACATTTTCACATCATAAAAGTATTACCAAACGCTATTCTTGGCCAGATTTACCGATTAGATATGCACCTTATCAAGGGAAATTTAAGTTGTTAAAATCGATGCTTAAAATGATAGGTTAGCAAGGTGTTTTTCTGCTAGTGTTCGGATATTAATTATAATAAAACCAGTATTTACAGAACGTGAATACTGGTTTTTTTTCATGTAACTTCCTGTTTAATAGTTGTTTAGTCGTTGTGTATGTGTATATTGGGCTCTGAAAATAAAATTCAAAAATATTATTATGAAATTTACAACATTAAAAATCATGGCTATAAGCATGGTGTTTATAAGCATTTTGTTTTCCTGTGAAAAGGACGAAGAACATAACAGTCAAGCAAAAGATGATACTATTAATGCCGTAGAAGAAGCGATTTTGGATGAAACTATGGTTTTAGACAACTTAATTATTGAAAATGGAACTAAAAAATCCGGAGCTCCTGTTCCTGACAGTAACTCCTTAGAATTTGATGTTTCTAAGTCTAGTACTACTGCATTTATGAAAAATGGATTCAAAATTAATCTTCCATCTATGGATTCTTTCTCTGGGTTGTATTTACAAATTAAACAGAAAGAAGGAGGGATAGCTGATGGGTTTTGGGATATTTCATTTGAAGGTTTAGAAACGGAGGATGAAGACTTAATAGATGTTAACTTTTCAGACGCTATTAAACCTGGTAAATTTTGCTATGTGATTTGTGTATACGACTCGGAAGGGAATATTAGTCAGCCACAAGAAGTTTGTATAGAGATTGAGAACTGGGCTGGGAATAGTAATTTGGTAGGTTCTTGGAAGGAATATAGTGATGAAGAAATTGTAATAGGTGAATCTAATGTTAAGAGCTTATTTACGGATAAGACATGTTTTACTAATAATGGATGGTGTAGTGAGACTAATGAATCAATTTATAATGATGACTGTCGTACCGGACTTTCAAATGAATTATTACTTAAAGCAGATGGGACATTTACGTATGAAGCGAGGTTTCAAGACGAGGTACTCAATGAGACTTCTACAAATAGTACATGTGAAAAAGTGGTTTACAAAGGAGAAAGTATATTGGAGGGTTCGGGGAATTGGGCATATGACGAGGATAAAGACAGATTGTTTATAGTAGTTTTTAAAGAATTTTCTGAACATGTAAATCCTAAAGAGAATTATAATAATATACTTAAAAATGGTGCTTTAGGGTTTGAAGCATCAATACAAGAAGATTATACAGGTTTTAGAACGGAACAAAATGAAACTGATTACGAATATCACGTTTATTTTGTGAAGAATTAATCTATTTTAAATAATTTAATCATAAAAAAACCTGCAATCTGCAGCTTTTTTTATATTTAATTTTAATGCTTTTTTAATATTGTTTCTCCTAATAACAAGTAACAAACAATAAACCCTACTTCTTCAGCATCCTCATCTTGCGTTCCACAATTTCTCCTACAGTAACCCCTTCAATATTACTTTCCAACCAAGACAGAATGTCTAAATACAAAAAGGCACGTTTTTCATAGGGATGATCTTCGTACACTTTAAGTTCTGCATGTAGTTTTTTAAAGGCATCTTTTAGCTCATGAGGGTAAAGACGTCCTAAGTTTTTTAGAAAGGTGATTATTTTACGTTGTACTTCGTACAATTCATTCATTTTTAGCAAGAACTTATAGGTAGATTTTATCAATGATTCTATGTTGTGATCATAACCAGCGGAATAGTGAGAAATTAAATTCAGGATACGTGTGTAGCACAATAAATCCTCCCGCATTTTTAGCTCTTTATTGCTGATAATTTTGTCTAGGTATAAGATACAATTTTTATGGTCGTCATTTCCAAAATACAAACAGGCTATTTTATAGTAAAACACCATAATATGATGGGCATCTATTCTGTTTTTATAGAGTTCAATTTTTTTTAATAAGTCGGGAACCATAGCAATACCACCTTCAAAATCACCTTTTAAAAAGAACTGATTTATTTTATTTTGACTGAGGTATAAAAAAGAAAGAGAGGCTGTATTATCATTGGTGGCAATTTTATTTTCATATACGTCCTGTTCTAATTTATCAAACACAGCATCAAATTTACTTTGATGTTGCGCCAAGTATAAGGCTTCCAACAAGTAGTTACAACCTTTCATATAAAATACAGGATGTAATTGTTTCATAGCAGGTTTTTGCTCGAATAAATCCACCCATTTCTGTGCGTATTTATAGCACAAGGAAAAATCTTGCATCATAAAACTATACCACAAATAAGCTTTGTACAAGTATAGTTTTTCTATAAAGTCTAGATTGTGAAATTTATATTCAGGAAGTCTCGCTTCAAAATAGGATTGTACTAATTTTTGATCATCATCATTTTTAACATAGCCCATTTTTAAGAATAGACTATACAACTGTAGCGACAGGTTAGAAAGCTTACTGGTCAATACATTTTTTAAACTTAAATTCTTGGCTTGAATGGCTAGTTCATCAGCTCGGTTACTCATGCTTCGTGTAATGTATTGTGATTCTATGATTTTTTCAAATTCTACAATTTCATAGGCCAAGTTGGTTTCTACACAGTCCAAGGCTTGTGTTTTTGCCTTGTCTAAAATTTTTAAACTTTGTTTGTACAGCCCTTTATTATACAGGATACTAGCAAAATCCAACTGCTCCCTTATCTGAGTAATAGGACTTTGATGCAATGGGTTTAAGCGTAGACTTATTAACAACTGTTTATATAAGTGTGCTTTTGAATTTGACAATTGTCTTTTTTTTATGGAGGTTTTTTGGAGGATTAATCCCTCGTCATATCGTTCCATTTTATCAATCACTTTAAACAAGGCCATAAAATTGGCGTCTTCATTCGCTCCTAGCCTACGAACGTACAGGCTAAACTGTCGTTTTTCAGATTTTGATAAGGATTTTATTAATAAAAATAATACATCTTTTTGTTCCGTAGCCATCGTGCAATTGATTAATGTAAGGTAATAGTTTTCAGATAGTTACTGATTTGTTTTTTAGATGGATAATGTAAAAGTAACAATTTAAGTACTTTTCTAGAGATACATCTCAACTATATTTGAAATATCAAAAGTGATAAAAAAAAATTAGAAATGAGTAATAATAGAGTTCAAATATTCGACACGACACTAAGAGACGGAGAGCAGGTTCCTGGATGTAAGCTAAATACACAACAGAAATTAATAATTGCAGAACGCCTCGATATTTTAGGTGTTGATATCATTGAAGCTGGTTTTCCAATTTCTTCTCCCGGTGATTTTGCATCGGTAGAGCAAATTTCGAGAATGGTTAAAAATGCAGGAGTTTGTGCTTTAACAAGAGCACATCAGAAAGATATTGAGGTAGCTGCACAGTCCTTAAAGTATGCAGTTCGACCTCGAATTCATACCGGTATTGGAACCTCAGATTCTCATATCATTCATAAATTCAAATCTAATAGAGAGGCCATTATGGAGCGTGCTATTAAAGCGGTTGCTTATGCAAAAACTTTTGTAGAGGATATAGAGTTTTATGCGGAAGATGCAGGACGTACTGATAATGAGTATTTAGCTAGAGTCTGTGAAGCCGTGATAAAAGCGGGAGCTACTGTGCTAAATATTCCGGATACAACAGGTTATTGTTTGCCTGAGGAATATGGAGCAAAAATAAAATATCTAAAAGAAAACGTAAAAGGAATAGATACTGTAATTTTATCTACTCATTGCCACAACGATTTAGGATTGGCAACCGCCAACGCGATTGCTGGGATTACCAATGGGGCACGTCAGATAGAATGTACTATAAATGGAATAGGGGAGCGTGCAGGAAATACGGCTTTGGAAGAAGTGGTAATGATTATGAAGCAACATCCTTATTTGAATTTGGATACAGGTATCAATACAAAAATGTTATACAGTACCAGTCAGTTAGTACAAGATTTGATGGGGATGAGAGTACAAGCCAATAAGGCAGTAATAGGTGAAAATGCGTTTGCACATAGTTCTGGAATACATCAAGATGGTGTGATAAAAAATAGGGAGACCTATGAAATTATGGATCCTGCAGATGTGGGAGTGAATGAATCATCGATTGTATTAACGGCACGAAGTGGAAGGGCAGCATTGGCCTATAGAGCGGAAATTGTAGGTTTTGATTTGACAAAAGTTGAATTGGACGATATTTATCCTCAGTTTTTGAAATTTGCAGACAATAAAAAAGAAGTGGACGACGATGATGTTGTTCATTTGATGGAATTAAATCATATACAAAAGAAAGCTACGGCTTAATTATGGGAAAAACATTATTCGATAAAGTGTGGGACAGTCATGTCGTGACCACCATAAAGGATGGCCCTCAAGTATTATATATAGATAAGCATTTGATTCATGAGGTCACCAGTCCTCAGGCTTTTAATGAATTAAAAGAACGTGGTATTCCATTGTTAAGACCCCATCAGATTTTAGCAACGGCGGACCATAATACACCAACGAAGGATCAACACTTGCCTATTAAAGACGAATTGTCTCGGAAACAGTTGGAGGCATTGACTAATAATTGTGCAGAAAACAATATAGAATTGTATGGTCTAGGACATAAATACAACGGGATTGTCCATGTTATTGCTCCTGAATTAGGAGTGACACAGCCTGGAATGACCATAGTTTGTGGAGACAGTCATACCTCTACCCACGGCGCATTTGGCTCCATCGCTTTTGGAATTGGAACAAGCCAAGTAGCGCAAGTTTTCGCCACACAATCTGTAGTGATGGAGAAACCAAAATCTATGCGGATTACCATAGACGGGAAATTAAAAAAGGGGGTCTTGTCAAAAGATGTAGTCCTTTATATTCTGTCTAAAATAACGGCAAATGGAGGTACAGGACATTTTATTGAGTTTGCGGGTGAAGTCTTTGAAAATATGAGCATGGAAAGCCGTATGACGGTTTGTAATATGAGTATAGAAATGGGAGCTCGTGGTGGGATGATCGCACCCGATGCAACTACTTTTGATTATGTAAAAGGGAGGGAGTTTGCGCCAAAAGATGCCGATTTTGAACAAAAAGTAGCTTATTGGAAAACACTTGCTACAGATGTAAGGGCTGTTTTTGATACAGAATACACCTTTGATGCAAGTGATATTGCCCCAATGATAACCTTTGGTACAAATCCAGGAATGGGTATAAAAATAACGGAACTAATTCCTGAAAACAAGAACGAATCGTATAAGAAATCGTTGCAATATATGGGCTTTAGTCAAGGAGCTTCGTTGGAAAACTTACAAGTGAATTATGTATTTATAGGAAGTTGTACCAATGCTAGAATCGAAGATTTTAGAGCGGCAGCAGATTTTATAAAAGGCAAGCAAAAAGCGGCGAATGTAACGGCTTTGATTGTTCCTGGTTCGCAGTTGGTGGCGCAACAAATAAAGAAGGAAGGATTGCAAGAAATTTTTGAAACCGCTGGTTTTGAATTGAGGCAGCCTGGATGTTCGGCATGTCTTGCAATGAATGATGATAAAATTCCAGATGGCGAGTATTGTGTAGCCACCTCCAATAGGAATTTTGAAGGAAGGCAAGGTCAAGGATCTAGGACATTATTGGCAAGTCCATTAGTAGCAGCATCAGTTGCTGTAGCAGGAAAAATCGTTGACATCACAAAATTAGTTTAAGTACATGGAAAAATTTAAAACATTAGAAGCAAGGGCAATTCCTTTGCCTGTAGAAAATATAGATACCGATCAAATTATTCCAGCTCGCTTTTTAAAAGCGACAGATAGAATTGGATTTGGAAAGAATTTATTTAAAGATTGGCGTCATTATAAAGACGGTTCTTTAAATGATGAATTTGTATTGAATAATGATGTGTTTCACGGTAGTATTTTAGTGGCTGGAAGTAATTTTGGATGCGGATCTAGTCGTGAACATGCCGCATGGGCCTTGTGTGATTATGGATTTAAAGTAGTAGTTTCTAGTTTTTTTGCAGATATATTTAAAGGAAATGCATTGAATAATGGATTATTACCTGTACAGGTTTCGGAAGATTTTTTACAGGCTTTATTAAAAGGACTTTCTGAGGATCCAAAAATGATTATTTCGGTTAATTTAGAACAACAATTAATTACTGTAGCTCGTCTAAATCTTTCAGAAAAGTTTGAAATAAATCCGTATAAAAAGCTATGTTTGTTAAGCGGATACGACGATATGGATTATTTAGTTAGTATCTTAGACGACATTAAAGAATACGAAGAAAAAAGATAAAATTTAATTAACTGTTTGTTTAAAAGTAGAAATATGAAATTAAATATTGCTGTTTTAGCGGGTGACGGAATCGGACCAGAGGTTACCCAGCAAGCCATCAAAGTATTAAACGCCATTGCCGATAAATATGAGCATACGTTTATTTATGAAAAAGCCGAAGTAGGTGCCTGTGCAATAGATAGTACAGGAGATCCTTTACCTAAAAGCACCTTAGATATTTGTGAAAAATCTGACGCTATTTTATTTGGAGCTATTGGAGATCCTAAATACGATAACAATCCTGATGCTATAGTAAGACCAGAACAAGGCTTATTAAAGTTGAGGAAAAGCATGGGTTTGTATGCGAATATTAGGCCTTTGACTACGTATAAATCGCTGTTGCATAAATCTAATATAAAGCAAGAAGTAATTGAAGGAACAGATTTTGTGATTTATCGCGAACTTACAGGTGGAATTTATTTCGGAGAAAAAACCTTAAGTGATGATGGACTTGTAGCGTCTGATAATTGCCAATATTCTGCCATGGAAATTGATAGAATTGCACACTTGGCATTTAGAGCAGCAAGAACAAGGCGTAAAAAATTAACTTTAGTAGATAAAGCCAATGTTTTGGAAACCTCTAGGCTTTGGAGAAAACGCGTGGCAATTATCGCTAAAAAATATACCGATGTTGCCGTAGAATATTTATTTGTTGATAATGCAGCCATGCAAATCATTTTAGACCCTAAACAGTTTGATGTGATTTTAACAGAGAATTTGTTTGGTGATATTTTATCAGATGAAGCAAGTGTGATTTCTGGATCTATTGGTTTGTTAGCTTCTGCATCGGTAGGAGATAAAACAGCCATGTTTGAGCCTATTCACGGTTCTTATCCACAGGCTGCAGGAAAAAACATAGCCAATCCGTTAGCTTCTATTTTATCAGCAGCGATGTTGTTGGATCATTTTGAATTGAATGAGGAAGCACAAGACATTAGAGCGGCCGTAGAAAAATCAATCGAATTGAATTTAACCACACCAGATTTAAACAATACAAATCATTTTTCAACCACGAATGTAGGTAGTTTTATAAGTGACTATGTAATGGATGAGGATAAAACAAATTATAATAAACACAATATTGACCTTGGTCAATCTACAATTATATAGGTAGATGTGAGATGTTAGATATCGTATTGTGTCAAAAAAAACACCGTTTTCAAGTATTGAAAGCGGTGTTTTTTGTTTTTGCTCAATATGGGGTGTTTATTGACTAATTTGTCCCCCTTAAAATCGTGATTTTATCTGCAATTTTGTTGGCGCTTAACTAAGTATTTATTTGTATTTTTGTTAGTTGATATACGATATCAATAAATCAATTTTTAATTATAAATAGGTGCTGAAAGCGATGGGTGTAATCAATCCCTTGGTACGTCCTTTTTTTAACGGCTTTTTGTATCAGTATAAAATATATTACACATGAAGAAAATTCAAATGGTTGACTTACAAGGTCAATATCAACAAATCAAACCTCAGGTAGATGAGGCATTGCATAGTGTGTTGGATTCTGCTTATTATGTAGGTGGTCCAGATGTAAAAACGTTTCAATCAGATTTAGAAACGTATTTAGGAGTAAAACATGTAATTCCTTGTGCAAATGGAACAGATGCTTTACAAATAGCCATGATGGGACTTGGTTTGGAACCAGGTGATGAAGTCATTACTGTAGATTTTACTTTTGCAGCTACTGTGGAGGTAATTGCATTGTTACGTTTAACTCCTGTATTAGTGGACGTGGATGCAGCTACTTTTAATATGGATATTGAGGCCTTGAAAAAAGCCATCACTCCAAAAACAAAAGCTATTGTACCCGTACATTTATTTGGACAATGTGCCAATATGGATGCCGTAATGGAAGTAGCAAAAGCACATAATTTATTTGTGATTGAAGACAATGCTCAAGCTATAGGAGCGGATTATACTTCTGCAGATGGTAGCGTTAAAAAAGCGGGAACTATTGGAAATATAGGGACTACTTCTTTCTTTCCATCTAAAAATTTAGGTTGTTATGGAGATGGTGGAGCTATTTTCACCAACGATGATGACTTGGCTCATATTATAAGAGGAATTGTAAACCACGGAATGTATAAGCGTTATTACCACGATGTCGTAGGTGTAAATTCTCGTTTGGATAGTATGCAAGCAGCAGTGCTTCGTATTAAATTACCATTATTAGATGGTTATTGTGCGGCACGTTTAAAAGCAGCTACATTTTATAATGATGCCTTTGCAGCATCTGATAAAATTATTACTCCTGTAACTAGTTCATATACTACGCATGTATTTCATCAATATACCTTACGTATTGTTGGAGGTGTAGATCGTGATGCATTACATCAGCATTTGTTAGATAATAATATTCCAAATGCAATTTATTACCCAGTGCCGTTACATAGTCAAAAAGCCTATGTAGATGCACGTTATAAAGAAGAAGATTTTAAAGTAACCAACGAATTAATACACACCGTTATTTCTTTACCAATACATACAGAATTGGACGAAGAGCAACTAACGTTTATAACCAATACTTTATTGGAATTCGTATCAAAATAAACATCGTGTAAAAAAACAAGGCTTAAGGTCTTGTTTTTTTTTACACACAAATTATAAATATGGCAAAAAAAATATTAGTCACTGGAGGTCTTGGGTTTATTGGCTCACATACCGTAGTAGAATTACAAAGCGAAGGATTTGAAGTTGTAATTATCGATAACTTGTACAATTCAAAAATCGAGGTATTAGATAATATTACTAAGATTAGTGGTGTTAAACCAACTTACATAAATTTAGATTTAAGAGATAAGAATGCGGTTTCAGCGTTTTTTGATGGTCATAAAGTAGATGGTGTAATTCACTTTGCAGCATCAAAAGCTGTTGGAGAAAGTGTTCAAAAGCCATTGGAGTATTATGAAAATAATATTGCAGCCTTGATTTATGTATTGTCTGCTATGCAGAAAAATAAAGTGTCTAATTTTATTTTTAGTTCTTCTTGTACCGTATATGGTCAAGCGGATGAATTGCCTATTACAGAAAATGCACCTATTAAATTTGCGGAGTCTCCTTATGGAAACACTAAGCAAATAGGGGAGGAAATTATTACAGATACGACTAAAACTAGTGATTTAAACGCGATCGCTTTACGTTATTTCAATCCAACTGGAGCGCATCCATCCGCTATTATTGGAGAATTACCAATAGGTGTTCCTCAAAATTTAGTGCCATTTATTACTCAAACAGGAGCAGGTATTCGTGCTGAGTTATCTGTTTTTGGAGATGACTATCCTACGGTTGATGGAACAGCAGTACGTGATTATATCCACGTAGTTGATTTGGCAAAAGCACATATTGTAGCTTTGAAAAGATTGATAGGAGGTACTAATAAAACACAATTCGAGACTTTTAACATAGGAACGGGAAAAGGAAATAGTGTTTTAGAAGTAATAAAAGCATTCGAAAAAGTAAGTGGAAAATCATTAAACTATAAGATTGTAGGTCGTAGAGAAGGTGATATTACAGCAGCCTATGCGGATACTACCTTGGCAAATAATGAACTTGGTTGGAAAGCAGAACAAAGTATAGAAGATGCCTTACGCGATGCCTGGAAATGGCAACAAACATTGTAAAGGAGATTTTAGTAGTGAGAGGTGAGTATTGAGTTTTCCAAAGCTACGTGAGCTTTACTGACAAGTAATATCAGGGTTCTGATGTTGTTATTTAGATTTGGTGCTCATTTATGGCTTTTGGCCAATCCCTTTTTGCTAGTTTCTTTTTACTGAAAAATAATAAACAAAAAAAAGGTCGCTAAGTAGCGACCTTTTTATATTGAAACCTTTCCCCAAATTTTTCAATTACTCTAATAAGTATACTTTTAAGACACACTTTTTTTCGAGGGGTCACACTTTTTTTAAAAATAGTTGCCTGTTATTGGTTTTTTGTTGCTGGTTTTAGCAGTGAATTACGTTCAGGTACTCAGTGTGTTATGTGAAGTTTTGTGTTTTTAAAAACAAAAAAAGATTGTAAAAATAAATTTACAATCTTTTTATAATGTTAGAATTGAGTTGTTTTTTCTCTATTCTCTATTCTAGTTGGTTGATAGGAGTCGAAACCATTAGAAATCAATTAAGCCACTACGAATGCAGCACCACTAGCTGTCACAGATCGGTCAATTTTACGCATGAGCCCTTGTAATACTTTACCTGGACCAACTTCTACAAATTCAGTTCCTCCGTCAGCAATCATTGCTTGAATACATTGCGTCCATTTTACGGGAGCTGTTAATTGAGAGATTAAATTTTTCTTAATTTCCTCAGGGTCCATGACCGCACTCGCCGTTACATTTTGATACACAGCACAAGAAGGCGTACTAAAAGTTGTCGCTTCAATAGCGGCAGCTAATTCTTCACGTGCAGGTTCCATTAATGGAGAGTGAAAAGCACCACCTACAGGAAGTTTTAATGCTCTACGAGCCCCTTTTTCTGTCAATAATTCGATGGCTTTATCTATGGCAGCATCTTCGCCTGAAATGACTAATTGTCCAGGGCAGTTGTAATTTGCAGCCACTACAATTCCATCTATTTCTTTACAAGTATCTTCCACAACATCATCAGCAAGTCCTAAAACAGCTGCCATTGTAGACGATTGTGCTTCACATGCTTTTTGCATGGCCATGGCGCGTTTTGCAACGAGTCTTAAGCCGTCTTCAAAAGTTAAAACGTTGTTTGCAACGAGAGCTGACAATTCACCTAAAGAGTGACCTGCTACCATTTCCGGTTTAAAATCGTCACCTAATGTCTTTGCTAAAATCACAGAATGTAAGAAAATGGCAGGCTGTGTAACTTTGGTTTGTTTCAGTTGTTCCGGAGTTCCTTCGAACATGATATCGGTAATTGAAAAACCTAAAATCTCATTTGCTTGCTCAAATAACTGTTGAGCTAAGGGTGAGTTTTCGTATAAGTCTAGACCCATTCCTGTGAATTGAGCTCCTTGACCTGGAAAAATATATGCTTTCATAAAATTTCATTTTAATAGAGGCAAAAATAATAAATTTCTTTGCAATACAGGGCATATTATTCTAATCTATGTAAATAAGTAGGGGAACAGTACAGTTTTAGGTCTTAATTTTTAAGGGTTTATAGGGTGTTTATTTTGTTTTTATAAAATAAAAAAGCAACGCCAAGAGAGTATAATTGTGTATTGGTCTGAGCTAATTATCGATTTAGTAATATTTGAAAAAGTTAGTGATTAAAAAGACTTATTTAAAGCCTGAAAACAGTACTTTTAATGCCTTAATTTACACCCTTAATTTTGGGTTTTAAAGACGAACAGTATGGAAGATATGCTCTTTTATGATAGATTACAATTTGCATTCACAATTACCTTTCATTATATATTTCCTCAATTAACAATGGGCTTATCGCTTATCATTGTTTTTTATAAGGGCTTGTATCTTAGAAAGAAACTGGAGAAATACAATGATGCAGCAAAGTTTTTTATGAAAATTTTTGCTATTAACTTTACCATGGGTGTGATCACTGGGATCCCTATGGAATTTCAATTTGGAACCAATTGGGCTAAGTTTTCAGAACTGACCGGGGGAATTATAGGCCAAACGTTGGCCATGGAAGGGATGTTTTCTTTCTTTTTAGAGTCCTCTTTTTTGGCATTGTTTATCTTTGGTGAGAAGCTAATGGGGCAGAAATTACATTTTCTGACTGGTTTTTTAGTGTTTTTAGGCTCTTGGGCGAGTGGTTGGTTTATTTTGGCCACCAATGCATGGATGCAACATCCAGTTGGCTATGAAATATTAGAGAATGGAGTGTTTGTGTTGACAAACTTTTCAGAATTATTTACAAACCCTTGGTTATTACCTGCTTTTTTACACAATCAAGTGGCCTCTGTAGTTACTTCGTCCTTTGTTGTTGCGGGTATTGGAGCCTTTTATATATTAAGTGGAAAAAATGTAGAATATGGGAAGTTGTTTTTAAAAACGGGGGTGATTTTTGGATTGGTATCCAGTATGCTTATCGCTTTTCCTACGGGAGACTTAAATGCGAAAAATGTTGCTAAATATCAACCAGCTGCGTTTGCTGCAATGGAAGGAATTTTTGAGACAGAACATGCTGGAGCAGAAATTGTTTTGATTGGCCAACCTAATATGGTTGAGAAAAGGTTAGATAATAAAATTGCGGTTCCTAATATACTCAGTTTTTTGACCTACCAAGAATGGGACCGTCAGATTCCAGGAATGGATCAATTTAAAGAAGAAGAATTACCAGATAATATTCCAGCACTTTATTATTCATACCATATTATGGTAGGATTAGGGACGATATTTATGGGGGTTATGAGTTTAGCTGTATTCTTGTTATGGAGGAAAAAACTCTATGTTTCTAGAAAGTTATTATGGGCTATTTTGTTTTTAGTTCCATTCCCTTATATCGCAAATATCACAGGGTGGTATGTGGCTGAATTAGGAAGACAACCATACCTAGTCTATGGATTATTAAAAACAAGTGAGGGGATTTCTCCCACAGTGTCTTCTGGAAATACATTATTTACCTTACTCGGCTTTGTTGGATTGTATTTAATTTTAGGGGTATTATTTTTATTATTAGTAGGGAAAACTATTTATCAAGGCCCTAAACATCAAACACATTAAATTATGGAGTTATTTTGGTTTATCATAGTTGCTATTGTTTTAGTCGTATTCTTTATTTTAGATGGATACGATTTTGGAGTGGGGATTATCCACTTGTTTATGGCGAAAGAAGAAAAGGATAAAGAGGTGATTACAAAATCAGCAGGCTTGTTTTGGGATTCTAACGAAGTTTGGCTAGTAGTCGCTGGAGGGTTGCTTTTTATGGCTTTCCCTGTCTACTATGCTTCGGTATTTAGTGGTTTTTATTTGCCACTTATGATGGTATTGTGGCTTATTATCTTTAGAGCCATTGGCTTAGAGTTTAGAAGTCAGTTTTCTTTTCAAATGTGGAAAGATATATGGGATAAATCCTTTGGAGTGTCTAGTTTATTATTGGCCTTGTTTTTCGGAATGGCCTTAGGAAATATCGTACGTGGTGTTAATTTAGGAGGGGTAGAAAATGGAATTTCTAAATATGAAGGCCATTATTTTTTCTTACCGCTGTGGGATGCCAGTTTTAGTCCTTTAGCAGAATCTCCGGGGGTCATCGATTGGTTTACGATTATTATCGGTCTTATTTCTGTGGTTACTTTAGCAATTCACGGTGCAAATTGGATCATTTTAAAAACCAATGCATCTATTAATACGCAACTAAAAAATACGATTGTAAAGCTAAATACGGTATTGGTTATTTTGACCGTGATTTCACTAGTAGCTTGGCAATGGATTCGTCCTAATTGTTTTGATAATTTCATGGATAAACCCTACCTTTTAATATTTCCACTTGTTTATATTTCAGGACTTGTAGGGTTGTTTTTTGTTAAAAAGTTTGACAAAGAAGTGTATGGATTTCTATGCTCTTGCGCCTTAGTTTTTGGAGGGATTACCTCTTCCTTAGCTTCTATATTTCCAGTGATTTTACCTTCAACGAATGCGGTGAATGATTCTTTAACAATCTATAATACGGCAACTACAGAATATGGAATGTCTGTAGCAATGGGCTGGGGGATTGTAGGGTTTGTATTGTTATTTGTCTATCTAATAGTTCAAAAAAGATTGATGGGAGGTAAAGTTGATAAAATGGACTATGGACATTAAAACGGATACATTTTTTTAAAAAGATATAAATATGACTGCGACGCTTATTTCCATTATTAGTATTTTAATAGGTATCCTTGGTGCCAATGCTATGGGGGTGTTTTACCCTAAATATTCACGAGGTTTTATTGGGAACACGATATTGGGTGTTTTTGGAAGTGCCTTTTTGATAAAGTCCATAGGAAGGTTGGGCTTTGGTCCAAAAGCGATAATGTTTTCTGGGACTGTTAATCTCACTCTTTTTAGTGTTAATATGTTTGTCTCTTTTTTAGGAGGAGGACTTGCTGTTTTAGCCGTTTATTGGTTGAGAAAAATTATAAAAAATAAAGAAGAAAAAAACAGAAGATGAGTTTCATAAAAGGGAATTAGTTCTTAGAGTATTGTTTTCTCATTGATAAATTATGAACCTAAAGGTAAAAGGTGTTTCCGAAAGACTATTTTCTATTTCAAGGTAGAGATTTGGAAATGAAATCCTAATAAGGCATTCATCCCAAATGTATTTCCAGGTGACGGTTTAGAAATGGAATTATTTTTTGTTTTAGCTAGGTGGAAAACCTGAGAATATCCAGAACTATAGTACTGTTTTTCAATAATATTAGAACGTAAAATACTTGTACTCAACTGGATTGGGTGAGCTGTTTATATCGGTTATTTTGGATTGTAATAGGGTAAATGTAATATGTTATTGAATATCCCCTTATTCAGTGAGAAACCAGAAAAATATTATAGATACATTTGTATATGTTTGTAAAAAAAATAATGATGTTTTTTTGGGTAGGTATTCTTTTTTCTATGTGCTGTCTTGCTCAGGAAAAGGCTACTGAAAAAGAACAAGTATCAGAAGCTTTTTCTTATTATAATAACAATAATATGAAGAAAACCTATGCCATGGCACATAGGTTATTGAAAACGCTAAAAACAAATAAGTCAAAATCAAATGTTAATTTGTTGTTGGCTTATTATTTTAATGCCCATTCGCTTGCAGATTCTTCTATGTACTATATAGATAAGGCATTATTGTATAAGGTAGAAAGTGACTCCTTACGTCATCGGAGATTGTCTTTAGCGTACAATTTAAGGGCTTTGAATTATAAAAATAAGGGCTTGTTTTTTCTTAGCAAAAAATGGCATTTGTTAGGTGTAGAAGTGTCTCAAAAATACAATGAAAAGGATTTGTATAACGCGCATATATATGGGCTCGCAAATTCTTATTTATTGTTAGGACAAGATAAAAAAGCCTTAGAGTATTTTTTAAAAAGTAAAGAGAACAGCGATGATAAAGAGATTATTTTAGGGGTTTATATTAATATTGCTTCTATTTATTCCAGTCAAAAGAAATTTGAATTATCAAATTCAAGTTTGTTGAAAGCAGAGAAAATTGCTCGTAAAAACGGCAACGACAAGGCCTTGGCTACGGTGTTTCTAAATATGGGGAATAACTACAACGAGGTTGCTGATTTTGATAAAGCCTTGGACTTATATGTCAAAGCAAAAAAAATATGCGTTAAACATAAGGATCAAAACTTAACCCTTATTTTAACACAGAATATTATTGATATTTTTATCATTAAAAAGAGATTTGACGAAGCATCTATATTATTAGGAGATAACATTTCGAAAGCAATAAATTTGGGATCACTTCAGATTCAAGTAGACAGTTATAAGAAATTGGCGCTTATATTTCGACAAAAGAAAGATTTTAAAAATGCTTTTGAAACGCTAAATAGGTACCATAAGCTTAAGGATTCAATAAACAATTTACAAAAAAGGAAAGAGGTTAATAGTCTTGAAGTAAAATTTAGGACGCTGGAAAAAGACCAGGCTATAAAAGTATTGCAAATTCAGAATCTAAATAAAAAATTAAAATTAAAAACAAAAGATGATGCTATTGAAAAATTACATCTAGAGCAAAAATTAATTGAGAAAGAAAGTGAAAATAATATTCTTAGCCTTGAGAATAAAGTAGCCAAAAGAAAAAGTGAAATATCCTTATTAAAAAAGAAAGGGCAGTTGAAAGTAATAGAAATGAAACGGCAAAAATCAATTCAATATTTTATATTGATTGCTTTTTTGATTTTATTAGCGCCCATTATTGGTGCACTAGTAATGTATTATCAAAAGTTACAGGCTCAGAGTTTATTACATGAAAAGGAAAAGGAAGTTGCTTCTCAGAATGTGGTCACATTGATGAAAGACCAAGAGTTAAAACTTATAAAAGCGGAAGTAGAAGGACAAGATAGAGCACGTCAAAAAATAGCGCAAGAGATGCACGATTCTGTAGGAGGTAATTTGGCAGCAATAAAATTACAATTCAGTCAACTGGATAAACATCCAGAAAAAAAAGATCTTATTTACAAGCAATTGGACGAAACGTATGAGCAAGTGAGAGATTTATCACATGATTTAATTCCGAAGACTATCCTAAATAGTGATTTTGTTCCGCTGATAAAAAGTTATTTGGATAATATAGCCGTTGCAAGTAAGCTGCAAATAAATATTTCTGTGTATCCAGAAAACGAAGTGAATAAATTAGAGAAAGGGATACAAAACGAATTGTTTTCTATTCTTAAGGAGTTAATTACGAATAGTTTGAAGTATGCAGAGGCTTCTGTTATAGATGTACAACTAGATGTTGTGGATGGGCATCTGTTTTTTATGTTTGAAGATAATGGAAAAGGCTTTGATGTAGGACTTATTACCAAAGGGATTGGACTTAGAAATATAAAAAACAGGATAGAGAAGATGCGAGGCTCTTTTGCAATTGATGCACATCCTAATAGAGGGACTATCATAAATATTGAAATAGAACGGGTTTAAAATTTTCAGGAACACGTATTAACATAATTTTTAAATTAAACACATGAAATATAATATTATGATTGCTGATGATCACAGTATGTTTTTGGATGGTTTGGTAAGTATTTTAAATACTGAGGATGATTATAATATTGTATTGACCGCGAAAACAGGAAAGGAAGTTGTCAAGTTTTTAAGTATCAATAAAGACATTGTAATAGATTTAGTGATTACAGATATTTCGATGCCAGATATGGATGGAATAGAACTGAATGCCTTTTTGAAAAAAAACAATAAGCATATAAAAACATTGGTTGTAAGTATGCATTCTGTTCCTGATATGATTGACAGGTTGATAGAGAATGAGGTAGATGGTTACATGAACAAAAACACGAGGAAAGAAGAGTTTTTGATGGCTGTTAAGATGATCTTAAATGGGGAGAAATATTTTTCAAAAGAGATTACAGCGGTTTATATGAAAAATAAATTTCAGAAAAAGACAGTAGACAATGTTAAGTTAACCAAAAGAGAGGTGCAAGTAGTTACCTTAATAGCCGAGGAGTTTACAACCCTCGAAATAGCAGATAAATTGTTTTTAAGTAAACATACAATAGAGAGCTATAGAAAAAATTTAATTATAAAATTGGATGTGCGTAATTTGGCAGGCTTGACTAAATATGCTTTAAAAAAGGGGTATGTAGTTTAAATAGACCATTAATGTTAAAAAAAACGGGTAGGAACGATGGTGTTCCTACCCGTTTTTTTTTTGCTTTATTATTAGGTGAAACCGCTGTCTTAATTGAGTTGTATGATTGTAAAGTCTAAGAGGTAGGGACTTCAAAACCCTTTGAGTAGTAGGCGGTATCAATTGAAAAAGGAGAATGAACATAAAGAGTGACTGTTGTAAAGTAAGACTACCCTGTTTTCAGGGGGGGGCTTTTCACTATTTATAGGGTGTAACACCTTACTTGATTCCAATACTTTTGTAATGTAAATAAATAAGTGTTTAATAGTTGAACACAAGCATTACAATTAATCATATAAAAAACAAAATTATGTTTTACGGAATTTCTTTAATCTTATTAAGTATCATCGCAGTACCTTCTTTATTACTTGCAAAAAAACCAAATGCAAAAGAGCTTTTAGCTAAAGTAGAACCATACCAAGGTTGGATTGGAATTTTCTTTTGTTTTAGTGGTGTGTGGGGTATCATTACATCTTTATTGAATTTAGGATGGATTACTACTTTACCCGTTTGGTGGACAACATTATTGGCAGGAAGTATTGTACAAGCAGTGTTAGGATTTATGTTAGGATTTGGACTTATTAATAAATTTTTCTTATCAAAAAATGAAAAAGCAAAAGAAAAAGCAACGATTTTACGTGAGAAGTTAGCTCCTAAACAAGGGAAATTAGGATTGCTAGGACTGGTTGTTGGTACATGGATGATTGTAGCTTCTATATTGTTTATTTAGTATAAAACGAAGAAAGTAATATCTAACCTTTATTAAAAATTATTAGCATGAAAAAATTAAAATATCTATTAATCTTTCTTATGACTCCACTATTGGCACAAGTTTCTCCAAATGTAATTACAGTTCAGGGAGAAGCAATACATAAGGTGGAAGTAAAGGAGTATAATGCGATTATTATATTAACCGAGATAAAAGTAGACAGTTATCAAAATTTAGAAGCAAAAACATTGGGAGATGTCTCTTTAAAATTCGAAAAGAAACTTAAAAAAATAGGAATTGATTTTAAGAAATTTAAACCGAATATCTCTTATGAATTATATAATATTTCTGTGAAGAAAAAGACAGTAGTGTATAATTATAAAACGACATCCATAACAAAAATTAGAGCACTTGTAAAAGTTTCTATGAATGGGTTAAATGTTCCGAGTGTAACTGTTGAAGCAAAGAAATTATCACTGGAAGAAATCGTTCATTTATCAAATGAAGCTATTGGTAATGCACAGATTTTAGCATCAGGAATCGCAAAAATGCAACATAGAAAAATTGGAAAAATCATTCAGATTGTCAATAGCCAGTTGAGTGATCAAACGGTGAATTCGTATGATCCTGGGAAGCCTCAATTATATGCCGTAACGGTGTCTTTTGAACTTCTTTAAAGGAGGAGTATAAGTATCTAAAATAAATTAATAAATAAAAATAATAATTATGAAAACAAAAATCATTTTACTTTTAAGTGTATTTACTTTAATTTTTACGGTATCTACAAAGGCTCAAAAACTGAAAAAATTTGGTAGCTCAATAGAAAAGAAAATAGGACCAAGAACAATAAGAGTGCCTTATACAGATAATACTACTTATTTAGGGTATGCTGCACCAGGAAATCAAGACGAAATAAAAGATGGAAAAAAGTTTTATTACTTGTACCTGTGGGTGCCAGCAGTAGCTCCAGAATTAGGGATTAGAATGATGTCTCCAGTAGGGAAAACAAAAACTAAAAACGCTACAAAATCACAGTCTTACATTGATAATGCATCGTCAAAGGATTATTTTGATACATATATTACCTTGGAAAGATCTACTATTATTAAAAAAGGAGATGTAAGTGTAGAAGGAGCTAAAAATGCGACATGGACAACTCTTGCTTCTAATGATGATAGCAGCGAAATGCCAAAACAACCAAGTGGGAGAAAATACAACTCGTTACTTAGATATAAAAGTGAAGTAAGTAATCCCTTAAGAGCATTAACTGTAGGTTTGTACAGAATAGGGTTTACAACGTACAAAAGAGGTGAAGTTAAAGGGACTTTTTTAGCGCAAGTAGCTGCTCCAGTTAAATTACCAGGGGTTGTTTTAGCAAAAACAATAGAAGAATTGAAAAAGGGATTTTAAATAAATCTTTAGGGTGATGTTAAGAGGGAATGGAGGCGCCAATTTAGTTTGGCTACCTCTTTTCCTGTTTTGTGTTGTCGCGTACGGAATAGTGGAGTTTACCGTATTACTTAATTAAAATTCTCTTCTGATTGAGTCTGCGTTTATTATATTGTAAATCGATTGAGAGACTCATTTTTCAAAAGTGTACATTTGTAATTGAATAGCAATAGATCTCCGTCCCTATGAAAACGAAATTACATATTTTTAAAACCGTCGCTTACTATGCTAGCTTTACCAAAGCCGCAGAGCGATTGTTTATTTCTCAGCCTGCTGTTTCTAAAGCGATTCGGAATTTAGAAGAAGCCTATAAAAGTACTTTTTTTATACGCAAACGTAACTCCATAGAACTGACAGACAACGGAAAAGTGTTTTTGGCCTATGTAAACCGAATTTTAAGTGTACATGCAGAAATAGATAATTATTTTCTAAGTGCTAAAAATAACCAGCCTACAGCTATTAAATTTGGAGTCAGTACTACCGTAGCGAGTTATGTAATTCCTAAAGTGATTGCAAACTATAGAATACAGTTTCCTAAGACTAGTTTTGATATTAAAAGTGGTAATTCGGAAACGATCGAAACATTGATTTTAAATCAAACCTTAGATTTTGGAATTACAGAAGGTAAAGACAGTCACCCTCAATTACAATTTAATAAATTTGTAAAAGACGAAATTGTATTGGTCACCAATGCCAATAACAACCGTTTTAAAAATGATGTGGTCGATAAAAAAAACTTACAGGAACTACCTTTCGTAATGCGTGAATTTGGATCTGGAACCCGTGATATCATTCAGGCTGTTTTAAAATCTCACCAAGTTTCTTCTCTTAAAACCGTAGTGACACTAAGTAGTGCCGAAGCCATCAAGCATTACCTGTATTACTCAGATAATTATGCTTTTATTTCTATTCATGCTGTTAGTGAAGATTTATTAGCAAAGAAATTGAAGATTATTGATGTTAAAGGTTTTATGATAGAACGGTGGTTTTACTTTGTGTCTCGGACAGGTTATCAGTCTGTTTTAATGGATCAATTTGAGAAATTTTCAAAAAACAACTATAACTTATAGTTATCTCAAATTACTTTTTGGTTTCCGGTTTGGTTATTTAATATGACTACTTTTGCTTTGTTAAAAAGCGATAAATGAGAATATTTTTAGAAAAATCACTATTTTTTGGAGGGCTACTAGCAGCTTGTTTTGGATTGTTAAGTGGAGCAATGGCTTTAATGATTGGAGTGGTGTTTTCCTTATGCTTTACGATGCCTTACAAAAAACACCTTCATATTGGAATTCAGTATTTCTTAAAAATAGCGGTTATAGGATTGGGCTTTGGAATGAATTTGACAGAAACGATCGCAGCGACAAGTGCAAGTTTTAAATTGACTTTCTTTTCTGTGGTAGCGACTATAAGTGTAGGCTTACTGCTCAGTAAGTTTTTGAAAATTGATAAAAAATTAGGTCACTTAATCACCTCCGGAACTACTATTTGTGGAGGAAGTGCTATCGCTGCTGTTTCTCCTGTGATTCAAGCATCCTCTAAAACCATAAGTATTGCCTTGGGAATCGTGTTTTTATTAAACTCAATTGCCTTATTGTTATTTCCTGTATTAGGTCATTATTTTGGATTAAGTCAGCATGATTTTGGACTCTGGTGTGCCATTGCCATTCACGATACAAGTTCTGTAGTGGGAGCTGCCTTAAGTTATGGAGAAGAAGCCTTGAAAATTGCAACTACGGTAAAGTTATCTAGAACTTTATGGATTATTCCACTTTCTGTTTTTTCGGTATTTGTATTTAAAACTTCTGTAAAAAAAATTAGGATTCCTTATTTTATACTGTTGTTTATAGTCGCAGTTATTAGTACGGATTTTGAGTTGGTTTCAGAAGGAACAACAATGCTGCTAGTGCTGCTTTCTAAAAGAATTTTAGTGCTTACTTTATTTTTAGTAGGGACGAGCATTTCTGTAAAAGATATCAAAAGTACAGGATATAGACCGCTGATTTTGGCGGTCGTATTATGGGTGTTTATTGCGGTGTTTTCTTTAGTGTATATTTTGTTTTTAGGCTAGGATCAACTTGTAGTTATGTTGGGGGTATAGTGCAAAGTTTGAATTGGTTTATGTGTTTTGTTTGCTTTAATTTGGGTGTTAGGAGCATTTAATTCCTAGTGACTATTGTAAAATGATCAAGGAATTCAAGCCTAATCATTTAAAATATCTTACATTTATTTTTAATTATCTACAGTAGGGTTTAGTATTACTGTAAACATCTCCCCTTATTATTTATTCCTCTTTTCTTAAGTAGCCGAAGGTATTGTGTAATAACTATGTTTAGTGAAATACCTTTTAGGTAAGTCATATTTCAAACTGAATATTAACACAATATGAATGTTGACTGTAATCTAAAATAGACTAAATGATTTGTATAGCGTGTAATTATGAGCATAAGGATAAGTTTTGCTTAAATTGTGGAGAAAAAAATGGAATAAAAAAGCTTACCTTTTTATCGATATTACAAGATGGTTTTTTAACGATTACAAATATGGATAAAGGGTTTTTATTCAATTTGAAAGCACTTGTTTTAGCACCTAAAAAACTGACAGATGATTATATTAGTGGAAAAAGAAAAGGAATTCAAAATCCTATTTCCTTTTTGATTGTCTGTGTAACGATTTATTTGATTGTAACGGATCAATTTATGGTTGTACCTAAGGGTTTTGATAATTATACGAAGAGTGATCCTTTTACTTTAGGTGTAAGGATAGGGGAATTCATAGGCACGTATTTAAAATATTTTTGGATTTTAATGATAATCCCCTTGGCCTTATCTATAAAACTCACCTTTAAAAAATTTAATTTTATAGAGAATCTTGCAATTAGTGCTTTTGTTGTAGGGGGAGCAACTTTAGTAGCTTTATTTAGTAATATAATAGTTAGTTTTTTTGTGTTTAGTCTTCCGTTGTTTTTTGATCCTTTTGTTTATTTGATAATTTTCTGGTTGCTTTATGCAATTTTCAAACAGGAAAATAACAGGGTTGAATCTTTTTTGTTAACGCTTACAGGAATGATTTTATTTGTAATTCAGATAGTTATAATAGTTGTAGTTCTTGGTGTATTATTAGCCTAGTAAGTATTTTGAAACAAGGAAGTGGATTTAGAGGTTTATTACATTTGGATTTAAAAGAGTACCTTCAACAGAAAAGGCAAGCTATTTCGTAAATCTAATATTCCTTCTTGTTTTTGTAAGGGGTGTAAGTGCTTGTTAGAAAATAAAAATACCTTTGAAAAAGATTTCGTTTTAAACAATTAGCCTTAACGTTGAATTGATAAAAAAGAGATCGAAAGAACTGCCTATAGAAAAACATACAATGACCACAGATCAAATTGCCATATTACTAATTATCGCTTTAACCTTTGTCCTTTTTATATGGGGTAAATGGCGGTATGATATTGTTTCTATGATTGCTTTAGGAACCTTGTTTATTGCGGATAAATTACTTGGCGGAGAGCGGTCTGATTTAATTGTAGAAGGCAGTAATTTATTTATAGGTTTTGCACATCCTGCCGTTATAACGGTAGCTTTAGTCCTTATTATAAGTAGAGCACTTCGTAACTCGGGTGTAGTGGATTTAATTGCCCATCAAATAGCTCCTTTTTCTAAACATAAGATTACTCATATTAGTAGTTTGAGCGGGGTTGTGATGATTCTTTCGGCAATTATGAACAATGTGGGAGCCTTGGCGTTAATGCTTCCGGTAGCACTTAAGAGTTCTGTAAAGAGGAAGCGGTCGCCTAGTATACTTTTAATGCCTTTAGCATTTGCAAGTATTTTAGGAGGGATGATTACTATGATTGGGACGCCTCCTAATATTATCATAGCTACGTTTAGAGAGACACAATTAATAGCGTTAAAAGCACGTGCGCTAGCAGATGTGAATTCTGTAGCTGCAAATTATTTCAAAACTCAAAATATTGATATTTCTCAATTGGATCCAGCGCCCTTTTCAATGTTGGATTTTAGTCCGGTTGGTGGGGTTATTGCATTGGTAGGTGTGTTGTTTATTGCTTTAATTGGTTGGCGTTTAATTCCTAAAACCTCTTTAAAGAAACCAGGGAAGAGTACACTGTTTTCTATTGATGAATATATTACGGAAGTGAGGATTCCCTTAGCTTGTACTTTTATAGGTGTTCCTGTTAGAGAAATAGAGGATTTTACAAAGGATAGGTTAACTATTTTTGGGCATATATTAGAAGATGAAACCATTCATTTACCAAACAATGAACATGTAATTAAGAAAGGGGATCGATTTCTTGTGAAGGCAGATCCCGTAGAGCTTCGATTGATGATGAATGAGTACGGTTTACGACTTACAAAAATAATGCGGGAACGCATCAACCAGCTAAAAGATAAACAGAGTACTTTTTTTAGAGAAGTTTTGGTAACGCAACAGTCTTTATTAGAAGGTCAAAACAGAGCGTTTTTACGTAAAAGAACATCAAATTCGGTGATCTTAATGGCACTGGCTCGTAGAGGTCAGCCAATACGGAAACGTTTAGGGAAAATTGTTTTTCATGTAGGAGATGTCTTGTTGTTACAAGGGAATATCGATAATTTAGAGGATACAATAAGTTCTTTAGAACTTATTCCTTTAGCAGAGCGGAATGTGAAGGTGGGCGTTTTTTCTAAAGTAAGTACGGCTTTATTAATTTTCGGGGCAGCGATTGTTTTAAGTATGTTTGGAGTACTTCCCGTAACAGTTTCTTTCTCAGGAGCTATCCTAATGTATATTTTTACTGGTATTTTGCCTATTAGTGAATTATACAAGCAAATAGATTGGCCTATTATTGTCTTATTAGGAGCGATGATTCCAGTGAGTAATGCGCTGCAATCAACAGGGACTACAGGCTTAATTGCCGATATAATGCTGACTTTAACGCAAGATTTTCCGGTTTGGTTTATTCTAGGAATCATTATGGTTTTTACCATGACACTTTCGGATGTTATTAATAATGCTGCTACCGCCTTAATTATGGCACCAATTGCTGTGGAGATTGCAGTGTCTTTGGGTTTGAGTATAGATCCTTTTTTAATGAGTGTGGCAGTAGGCGCTTCCTGTGCTTTTTTAACCCCGATAGGACATCAATGTAATGCCTTGGTATTAGGTCCAGGCGCCTATAAATTTTCAGATTATTGGAAAATGGGACTTCCTTTAGAAATTCTTATTGTGATTATTGGAACACCCTTGATCTTATATTTTTGGCCATTGTAAAAAAGTTATCCCCTAGGATTGTGGTATAAATAATAGGATTCACTTATTTTTTTTTGTTTAAAATAATAGAAGGAAATGTGTTTAATCCTTAAAGGTTGGTTTTTATAGATTACATTTCAATGATGGAGTTATAAAGGCAATGAAATCCTGTATTTATGTCATCCGTTAATAGGATGGTCGTTTCTTTTTATTGATAGGTCCCGTGTTTGTAAAAAAAAATAAGTTAGCACTAGAGCCTTTGGGTTATAGTGCTAACTTATTTTAGGGAGATTGGTGTTCTATGAAAAATAGAAATAGAGGGGTTATTTAGCTTCTTAGTTCTTGTAAATTAGGTTACTACAAGGTTTTTTTGTGCCGAGAACTGAATTCATGTTAATTAGAGATTGGTGTGTTGTAAGTTTTTATAAGGTATAGCGTTTTTTTTTAACAGGGTGTACGTGTAGCATGTTGTTAATTAGGTGTTTGGGTTAGTGTTTGAAGGGGGTGATATCATTGGTTCATTGTTGTATTAGGTAGTTTTCTGTAGTTTTGAATGCTGTAAACTTATAGCTCTTCTTTAGGAGAGCTATACAAATAGGTACAAAAAATCATTTCCCTTTGATTCATAGTTTTATTTCAGTGTTTTATCGAGGGGATGTAATTGTTCAAAATAGATTAATACGATAT
>NVRM01000150.1 GCA_002400885.1 Flavobacteriaceae bacterium | reverse complement strand
TAAATAATAGATTAACAAACGAATTCGTTTGTTAATTCAGAATAAATTCCTCCTTGTCAAAGTTTAAAAAGCTAGATTCTTGTTGTTTAACAGTTTTATATTCCTTGTTTTTAGGGAAAAAGAAAAAATAATTTCATGTTACTCAATCCTTGTAGTGCTGAATAAATCAAATAAACGACATGAAAATAACAATGAATGGTAAAATTAACTTGTGTTAATCAATTATCTATTGTAGGTTTGCAGTGTCAAAACGCTCACAATAGGTGTATTGACATTGATAATAAAGAATAGAGACATCGTAAATCTGATCAATTTAATGGTGACTAAAATGAAAGATATAAAAGTATAAATTTTCCCAATTTACCGACCTGCAGGTCATTTTCAATATTCAGAATTTCCCCACATAATGAAGCGTATAGTAGCTTGTTTTTTGATTACTTTATTAGTATCCTTTCTCTTGATTTCTTGTTCAAAAGAGGAGTCTACATCTGAGATACAGTTAGATGCTACTGTTTTAGCTATTGGATCCACTAGTGATGGTGCTACGAAAATTGAAACGGAGACACTAAATCTTGTCAATGTGTATCGTGTTTCTTTGGGTTTGAATGCATTAATCGAAATAAAGATGATGTCTGTTCAGGCGGCCTTACATACGGATTACGTGATAGAAGAAGGTAAAATAAGCCATGATTATTTTGGAAAAAGAGCTAATTATCTCATCAATAACATTCCTGCCGAGTCTATAGGAGAGAATGTAGCTGCTGGTTTTACTAGTGCTAAATCCGTTCTCAATGCTTGGTTAAACAGTCCTGCTCACCGATCGATTATTGAAAATTCGAGATATACACATACTGGAATATCGATAAAAACAGATACAGTAGGTAAATATTACTTTGTACAGCTTTTTGCTGTAAAATAAAAAAACACGGATATTTAATTAATAATAGGGGTCCGTTTATTATTTTAATTGGTCTTAAAATAAGTGAATTGCCACCTATGAAAATAGGTGGTTTTTTTAGGCTGTAAAATTGCCGTATTGTTTTTTGTTAAGGCGCTTTTTAATTGTTCTTTTAGTCCGTAAAATTCATACTTAACTGCACGCGCTTTCTGGCGATGTCTACTTCTAATACTTTTACCATAACTTGTTGCTGTAGGCTTACTACAGCGTTTATATCGCTCACAAAAGTATTGGAGAGGTTGGAGATATGAACCAATCCACTTTCTTTAATTCCGATGTCTACAAAGCAACCAAAATTAGTAATGTTATTGATGATTCCTGGCAATACCATGCCCGCTGTTAAATCGCCGATGGTATGGATGTGTTCGTTAAAAGAAAAGGACGTTGCTTTTTCACGAGGATCCAATCCTGGTTTTTTTAATTCGCTTATGATGTCGTTAAGTGTTGGCAATCCAATGCTGTCTGTACAGTAGTTTCTCAGGTTTATTTCGCCGAGTATTTTAGTGTTTCCGATAAGTTCGGAGATGCTTAGTTTACTGTCTTTCGCCATTTTTTTAACAATGGAATAACTCTCTGGATGCACGGCGGAATCATCCAATGGGTTTTTGGCATTTTTAATACGTAAAAAACCAGCTCCTTGTTCAAATGCTTTGGCCCCTAAACGTTTTACTTTTTTAATTTCACTTCGTGATTTAAAAACACCGTTTTCTCCTCGGTAAGCCACTATGTTTTCGGCTAGTTTTGGACCAATTCCAGAAACATAACTTAATAAAGGGACGCTTGCGGTGTTAATATTTACCCCTACTTTGTTTACGCAATGCTCCACTACGGTATCTAGTTCGTTGTTGAGTAACGTTTGATCTACATCGTGTTGGTATTGTCCTACACCGATGGATTTAGCATCTATTTTAACGAGTTCTGCTAAGGGATCGGCCAATCTTCTTCCAATAGAAATTGCGCCTCTTACAGTCACGTCATAATCGGGGAATTCGTCCCGAGCTATTTTAGAGGCAGAATAGATGGATGCTCCGGCTTCGCTCACTACAAAAACTTCTATGTCGCGGTCAAATTTAATGCCTTTCACCATCGCTTCGGTTTCTCTAGAAGCGGTACCGTTTCCAATAGCGATTACTTCTATGCCAAATTTCTTTACCAATAGCTGAATGCGTTTTACTGCTTCGTTTTGTTGGTTTTGTGGTGCGTGAGGGTAAATATTTTCATTGTGCTGAATGTCTCCTTGCACGTCTAAACATACGAGCTTACAACCAGATCTAAACCCTGGATCTAAGGCTAAAATGCTTTTTTCTCCTAAGGGTGCTCCGAGTAATAATTGCTGTAAGTTTTTTGCGAATACGGTTATGGAAGCAATGTCTGCTTTTTCTTTGGCTAATTTTAGCGCTTCCTTGGATAGGGAAGGAGCTAGCAAGCGCTTATAGGCATCTTCTATGGCTTCTGCAATTTCATCTGCACAGGCATTGTCGGAGTTTATTAGTTGGTCTTCGATGCCTAAGCGTGCATTTTCCTCGTCTATGGATATTTTAAGACGAATAAATCCTTCGCTTTCCGCCCTTAAAATCGCTAGTAAGCGATGTGAAGGACAGCGCGATAATGGCTCGTCCCAGTTAAAGTAGTCCCTGTATTTCTGTGCTTTTTCATCGTCCTTTTTTGTCTTGATAACCGAAGAGGCGATGGCTGCTTTTTTAGAAAATTTCCTTCTTAATGCGCTACGGACATCACTGCGTTCATTGATCCATTCTGCAATAATATGTCGTGCACCTTCTAGTGCTTCTTCTGGACTTGCCACCTTATCATTGGTATAGTCAAAAGCGAGATTTTTTATTGCATTTGAACGCTGTGCCATAATGGTCTTTGCTAAAGGTTCTAGCCCGTTTTTTCTGGCGGTATCCGCTTTTGTCTTACGTTTCTTTTTAAAGGGTAAATAAATGTCTTCCAGGATGGTTATCTCTTGGGTACTGTTTATTTTTCGCTTTAATTCGTCGGTTAAGACTCCTTGTTCCTGCAATGCTTTTAAAATCGACTCCTTGCGTTTTTCAATGGTTTCGAATTGCTTTTTATATTTGATGATTTCCGCAATGGCTACTTCGTCTAAATTACCCGTAAGTTCCTTTCGGTATCGGGCAATAAATGGAAGGGTACAATCTTCGTTTAATAATTGGATGGTAGCATCCAATCCTTTTCTTGGGATTTGTGTGATCTTTTGAATATATGCACTAAGCGTCATTGTTTACAAGGGGTGTTATTTACAGGGGGTTAATAAGGAATTATTGAAAGTGTTAAGTTGAATGCATTGTTTTAAGTGCTTGATATCACCTTATTTAACTATAGTTGATCGCTAGCAAACCACTCGGCATGTGAACTCGCTGTTTCTTGGAGCTTTAAGGCAAACAATTGAATGTTTTCAGGGAGTCGTGCCTTGATTTTTTCAGCAAAATCTATCAGCATCATTTCGCTGGTAGGTTGGTAGTCTACGAGGATCACTTCATGCCCTCTGTTTTTTAATTCTTGTGCTAATTCTACATGTGGGGTGTTTTTATTGAATACAGAGGCATGGTCAAATTTATCCACTATTTCTGTAACCACAATACGTTTTAAATCCCCAAAATCTATGACCATTCCACATTTAGGATTGTTGGTGTCAGCAATCGGAGTCCCCATTACGGTTACTGCTAGTTTATAACTGTGTCCATGTACATTTTTACATTTTCCGTCATAGCCATATAAGGCATGTCCGGTTTCAAAATCAAACTGTTTTGTAATTCTAATTTTCGCCATCATTAATCGTCTAAGTCTTTTCTGTTTTTTGCGCTATTATATGCCCAATATGCTAGTATTACGAGTAGGACAAAAGGTGCATAAGTACCTATAACTATTCCTATTTGATAATTACTATCTGGGGCGTTTTCTATTTTATCTTCGATATTAATTTGTTGTAATATCAACATTATATGCAACATCATTATTTTTTAAATTTTTGGAGTGCTTGTTTGGTGAAATCCGAAAGTACGAGCTTTCCGCTAATCAAAGCGCGTTCTTTTAATAAGGTTTCCCAATGTGCTGTCCCTTCCCAAAACACCCTTTTTAACGCTGTTAAAGCTGCTGGATTATAGCTTGTTAGTTTTTCTGAAAAGTTTTTAATGGCACTGTCCATTTCTTTAATGTCCTCATACACATGTGTATAAAGTCCTTTTTTTTGTGCCCAATAGGCATTTTGCCAATGTGTAGCGTCCAAAGAGAGTTCGCTGAAAGCAGCAATTCCCATTTTCCGTGTTACTGCCGGGGCAATCACAAAAGGGCCGATACCAATGGTGAGTTCGGAAAGTTTGATAGAAGCTGCTTCGGTAGCAAAGCAATAATCACATGCGGCTGCAAGTCCTACACCTCCTCCAACGGTTTTTCCTTGAATACGTCCAATAATAAGTTTGGAGCACGTACGCATGGCGTTTAATACATTGGCAAAGCCCATAAAAAAGGCCGCGCCTTCCGTTGGATCAGAAATAGCGGTTAGTTCGTTAAAAGAAGCGCCTGCACAAAAGGCTTTTTCTTTTTCGCTTTTTAAGATAATTACCTGTACTTTTTCGTTCTTACTTAAGTCGTTAAACGCATTGGATAGACGTTCTAACAGATTTGAAGGGAGCGAGTTGCTCGCAGAGTGGTAAAACTCGATGCTGGCAATTCCATCTTGAATTGACGTATATAAACTTCCATTTTCCATGCCTTAAAGGTACTGCTTTTTGTCTAAATATCGCTTTCGAAATTTATAGACTAAGATTCCTCCTCTTAAGCACATCCAAATAGTGAAAGCCATCCAGATACCATGTAGTTTTAAACCGAAATAATCTCCGATTAAAAGGGTAGGGATAAAGCCTACAAATGTTGCAACTAACAATAAATTACGTAAGGTTACCGCCTCTGCAAGTCCTTTAAAAATACCATCGAAAACAAAGGCTACGGCATTTATAGGTTGCATAATTAATACGATCCAAAATACGGAATAAAAGGCTTCCAAGACTTCTGGGTCCTTGGAAAACATACGGCCTATTGGGACGTATAACAGGTAGCAGATTCCAGCGAGTAGTACGGCGACAAAGATACTGTACTTACTGAGCTTGAGGCTTAAATTCCAAATACCAAGGTAGTTTTTTTCTCCTAATAATTTCCCTGAGACAATGTTTCCTACGCTGGCATATCCATCAATGAAAAACGCAAAGAAGAGCCAAATCTGAAAGGCCATGGTTTGTGCGGCGATGTAATGATTTCCATAACTGGTAGCATATGAGTTAGCTAAGTACAGGGCTATGTTTAAAACAGATGCCCGTATGAATAGGTTAAAACTGATGCTAAGTAATCGTTTTATTTCTTTGTTAAAGGGGAATACTAGTTTTAGTGAAAAGGGTGTTTTTTTAATTACTAATATTAAGGTGAGTACGGCCATAACACTTTGAGCGATAACACTTGCCCAAGCAGCACCTTTGATGTGCATTGGCGCAATAACACCTTCAATTCCAAAAACCAAGGCGAAATCTAAGCCTACATTTAACGTGGCTCCAACGATGCTAATTATCATCGGCCAAAACGTGTTTTGCATTCCTCTAAAAATACCGAAAGCAGAAAACACAAATAGGGTTAGCGGCAATCCCAAGGCGCGTATTTTATAATACTCGACGGAGTACTTAAGGATGATACCTTCTGCATTGTAAAGGGCGAATATTTCATCGATAAAAAAGATGGTTACAGCGTAAATAAAAACACTTAAAAATAAATTGATAACGATAATTTGGGCAGGTAGTGTGGCAATTTCATCTAGTTTTTTTGCCCCTAAATATTGCCCAATAATGGCAGAAATTGCTGATCGTGTTTGTGCTAAAATCCAAACCAATGCTGAAATAAAAGAGCCTGCGAGTCCTACTGCAGCCAAAGCTTCTGTCGGGTTTATTTGAATATTTCCAACAATAGCCGTGTCTGTAATGGATAGTAGCGGCTCCGCGATTCCTGCAATAATTGCTGGAATGGCAAGTTTGTTTATGGATTTAAAATTGATATTGGTTTTTTTGTACATAAGTATTTCTAAGAAATAGTGTTCGAAGTGCTGATTATCAGTTTTTCAAAGCAATAAAAGGGGGACATGCTCTGTGTTGGTAAATAAATATCCCCCATGTGTTGATAGCCTCTTTGGCTGTAAAAGCGTTGGTTTCTTTTGTTTTGACTAAAAGTGTCTAAGCGGATGGTCTCATAGTGCTGTGTTCGTGCATAATTTTCTGCGAAGGCCATTAATTGTTGGGCATACCCTTTTTGTTGTTCCTCGGGGTCTATCGCTAAACGGTGTATGTAGAGGGCTTTGTGAGTGTCATTTTTCCAGGTGACGCTATTGTATACAGTGTCTTTTATTTCACTTAAGACAATGGATCCAATAATTTTTGAGCCATTTTTCAGTAAGTGTAATTGTTTTAAGTGTATGTCTTTTTTTATCACTTCTAAAGAGGGGTAAGCCTCGTTCCATTGGAAAATATGTTGTTTTTCTAAATCAATTGCACAGCGTTTTAAAAGCTGTATAATTGCTGAGCATTCCGTTTTTTTTGCTAAAATAATCGACATATCTTTTTACATTTTTGAAATCAATAAATAATTTTTGTAGCTTCGTAAAACGTTTGCCAGAACAAATGTAACAAATGCATTATGAAAACAATTCTAGTTCCA
>NVRM01000149.1 GCA_002400885.1 Flavobacteriaceae bacterium | reverse complement strand
CATCATGTTTGTGCGCATCGTGCGTAGCTTCTGTTTTTGCCGCATCTTCTTTTACAGTAAATGCTTCTTGCTGTACAGGAACATCTTCATGTACGTGTTCTTCACCTGCTTTGTGTTCGTGTCCATGGTCGTTTTTTTCTTTTTTAGGAGTACAAGACACTGCAAAAGCAATGGATAAGATGATTAATATGTTTGAGATTTTCATAATTTTAATGTGTTTTAATTTATAATTGATGTTGTAATAAATCGGCCATTAATAACTGTACTTCGTTTTTTAATTCATTTTTAGTATCTATAGCGTCTCGGTAATACTGTACCTCCACGTAATAGTCCATAAAAGAAATTTCACCTAGTTCATAGGCTTTAAAAAGAAGTTTTTCGCTATTTAATATGGCCAATGCTTGTTGGTACTTGGTATAATTGTTTTGCGATATTTTATAATTGGTATACACTTGTTCATACATTACTTTAGCTTCACTTAATCGTGTTGCTACCTGTTGTTGTTTAAATGTATAAGTTGCTTTTGCCGCTTTTACCTTGTGTTTGTTTTTCCAAATAGGGATAGAAATCCCTGCATAAACACCGGAGTAATTAGCGCCAGAAACACCTTGATAACTATAGCCTACTGATATGTTAGGAAGCGATTGGTTTTTAGCAACAAGGAAGGATTGGTTTGCAATGATCGCTTGTTGCTTTAATTGCAGTAAATTTGGGTCCTCCGATGTTTTTTCTAACCATAGCTTTTCAAACAAAAGTATCTCTAGACTACTTTCTGTCAATACATCTTTTAAATCTATCGGGATATTTCCGTTTAAATTTTCTAGCAACTTCAGGGCTGTTTGCTGTTCAGACTGGAGTTTTTCTAGCTTAAACTGAGCTTGCATCCATGCTAATTTTGCTTTATTTAAGGCCAATATTCCGACGTGTTCTTTATTGAACAACTCTTGAGTTTGTTTAAATATTTTGGAAGCTTGCTGCAAGCGTTCTTTTTCTAAAATCTCTTTATGGTGAAGCGACAGGTAATTAAGTCCTTGCTTTTGAGCTTTTAGTAAAACAGTTTGGCGTAAAATATCATATGATAAATCAGCGTTTTTTTGTTGCTTTTTTATCAGGTTTTTACGACTGCTATACACTGTTGGGAATTCAAAAGATTGGGTGATTTCAATTTCCGAATAGTCACCATCGTTATGGGTTCCCCAAGGTAAAAAATAAGCCCCTATTTGAGGGTCTGAAAAATTGTTTGTTGTTTTTAGTTGTAACTTCTTACTCGTGTTTAAATGAGTATAAGCGATTAAATTTTTATTGTTTTGTTGGATTTGTTGCAACAACATTTTTAGGGAACTGTTTTGTGCAAATATACCAAACGAAACTAGGTAAACGCCTATGGCGAATACTATTTTTTTATACATAATGGATTGTTAGAATGAATCAATAGTTGTAGGAAACATACTGTAGTTTCCGTTGTATTATGATTATCCTAATAGTGGAGGCCCTCTGAGTGGTGTATTTACAATTAAGGGAGTATTGTAATACGAGTTTAGGTAATTTTCATTGATTTTAGGAAGGTTTACATGACGGACATCCAATGCTATTTGAGCTTCAAATATTGCTTGGGTTAGGACTTGTTTTTTTAAAACAAAGCGTGTGTTCCGTTTTACTAGCTGTATGAATTCGTGAGAATGTACAGCGTGTAAATGATTTTCCAATAAGAAATTTAAAGAGAAATCTATGGCAGCTTCCGTTGGCTTTTCAGGTGCGTGGTGATGATGTTCATTATCACCAAGGTACGGGTGTACCTCTGAATTGTCATGTAGTACTTCTTGATGATGGTGATGCAAATGTGGCAACGCGTTTAAAAGCGTCATTAATACAATGACACTTGTAAAAAACCATGCTTTTATTTGAATCGTTTTTTTCATCGATGGTAAAAATACTGAATATTTTGAGAACTTAGATGCCTACTTTTATCCAAATCTAGGAAAGTGAATGGTTTTAGGTTAATATTAACATTTATTCTTTTCTAAGAGGAATAGCTGAGGGCTTGTATTATCGTAATTAATAGAAATATAGTTGGTTGTGTGTGAGTATGTTTTTGTACATTCATTAACAGTAAACTAATTTAGTTTCAAGTATCTTTGGCAAGTAAAAATGGTTTGTTTTAAATGAAGTATTGTTTTTTTCTTATTTTTTTGATTCCGATAGTTCTTTTTTCTCAGGAAAATGAGGAGGTGACATCTAATGACGTCAAAATTTCGGCATTTCAAAATACAGAAGCCCTCCTTATTATTCAACAGGCAATTTTACATAAAAAGTACAACAATCCAGAAGTGAGTTTGGGGTATTTTAACTATAAAGCCTATCGTAAAATAATTGTTTCTGCAGATCCCAATAAGATTTCTGCTTCCATAGATTCTGTATTTCAAACAAAAAATAATATTCGTAATTTTATTCATTTAGACTCGTCTAATTATAAGTTTAAAAAGGAATTAGAAAAACATCATTTATACATTACCGAAAAAATCTCCGAACATAGTTTTAAACAAGGGAAAAAACAAAACGAGCATATCTTAGCTTTGCGAATGGCAGGGTTTGAAAACCCAGTGTACGAGTTGTTAAAAGTCAATATTCAAGATTTTTCAGTATATAAAAAGCATTACACTATTGCTGGGACTAAGTACCTGAATCCCATCGCAGAAAAAGGACCAGAATTGTATGTGTATAAGTTACTAGATACGATTACTAAAACGGGAAGAAAAGCGGTTCGAGTATATTTTGAGCCTAAAGAGAAGTTGAGTAGCATTGGCTTGAAAGGTGTTTTAAGCTTAGATTTAGTGTCTTTTGCTGTCGTAGATTTTGTTACTGAATTTAAGGGGGAGGTGCTAATTAATGCTTCTCAAAAATTTAAATTTATTAAAGCTGATAATGGCTGGTTTCCTATAGAGGCAATGGTGGAAATAAGCAATGGTGAAAATAAAAAAGGGGTCCGGTTTTTTAACCGTTTATTAGATTTTGATGCCGCTAGTAAAAAGAGTAATAAATGGGAGTATTCTGCCAAGCAAAGCCCTTCTGATGTTGTTTTTTTAAGGGCAAAGACTTCATTGTTTGATATTCAAATTAACCACGCTTTAGAAATAGAAAAATCATCTTCAGTCATTAGTATTGCTTCTGACGCTAATAAAAAGAAAAATTACTTTTGGGAATTGTACCGTAGAGAACATGTTACGCGTAGAGATTCTAATACCTACGTTTTAATAGATAGTATTTCTAAGGCAGATAATGTAGAACGGAAAATAGATGTGGCTCGTAATTTATTAAAAGGTTTTTACCCCTTGAGTTTTTTGAATCTTGATTTAGGGAAAATAATAAATCTAAACAATTATGAGGGACTTCGCATCGGTCTTGGTGGGATTACAAATGCTAGGTTTTCAGAGAAGTTCAGGATTGAGTCTTATGTGGCGTATGGAACAAAAGATGCCGCTATAAAATACAAAGCGGGTGCTGCATTTCGTTTGAATATGTTTGCAAATACATGGATGGGACTAAATTACACGAATGATATCCATGAATCTGCAGGGATTGATTTTATTTTGAAAGGGACGTCTTTTTCTCCGATCAACCCTCGAAATTTAAATCTGAGTCATTTTTATAAATTTAAAACATGGGAGGCGTATTTGGTCCATGATATCCAACCTAATTTTACGGCGAAGCTTAATTTGACTGCAGGTTCTTATAAATCTGTTTTTTATTATAAATATATTTCTAATAAAAAACTGTTGAGCGATTATCATTTAACCTTGGCAACAGTGGCTTTTAATTACAGTCCAAACAGCGAATATTTGAGTTCGCCTATTGGAAAGATTCGTGTTAAAAATGGCTATCCACAATACACACTTCAATTGCGAAAAAGCATGAGTCATGTTGCGAAAAGTGATTTTGGTTTTGCGCAAGTCAATTTTAAGGTAGAACATCAGCTTAAACCTTTAAAAAAGGGAGTTACGCACTTGTTATTGATAGGAGGACTTACTTTTGGTGAGACGCCTTTGTCTCATTTGTACAATGCAACACCTAATTATACCTATAAAAATCCTTATAGAAAACGCATTACCTTTGGAGGGAAAAACAGTTTTGAAACCATGGGCTATAACGAGTTTATTTCTGACCGCTATGTGATGTTTCAATTCAAGCACTTTTTGGAGCCTTTTCATTTGTCTAATTTATTCAAACCTCACCTTAGTATTATAACAAGATTTGGAATTGGGGGGATGCGCAGTCCTATGAATCAAGTAGGTGTACAGTTTAAAACCATGGAGAAAGGGTATTTGGAAAGTGGTTTGGAAATCAATAGACTGTTTAAAGGGTTTGGGTTCAGTGCGTTTTATAGGCTTGGTGCATATCGATTGGAAGATTGGAGTGATAATTTAGCAGTGAAATTAACCTATCGTCTGAGTTTAGGATTTTAATGGATGCGCCTTGTGGCGTCAACAATTTTGCTAACTTTGCAAAAAAATAATTTAATGGATTTTTGGCAAATTGTTTCGAGGGTAATTCTGAAGGGACGCTTCTTTATTTTGGCTATTATAGCCGCGGTAACATTTTTTTTAGCTTCGCAAATGCAATACATGCAGTTTTCGCATACCGAAGCCAACTTATTACCTGAGGATCATCAAAGTAATATTGAGTACAACCACTTTGTCGATATTTTTGGTGAGGAAGGGAATCTAATAATTCTTGCGGTAAAGGATTCAACTATTTTTACTCCTGAAAAATTCAATGCATGGAATGCATTGGCTAAGGAATTAGGGAGCTATGAAGAAGTAGATTTCACGATGTCGTTTGGTGATATTAAAAAATTAAAAACGGATCCTGAAAACGAACGTTTTATTGTAGAACCATTTTTTGATGGTCTTCCAAAAACACAAGAAGAAATTCTAGCGGTCAAGAAGGAATTGTTTGAACGCAACCCGTTTTTTGACAACCTGTTGTTTAATAAAAAAACAGGGACCATTCAAACGGCTATTTATTTAGATAAAGAAATTTTAAATACATCGATTCGAAAGGATTTTATATTTGATCATTTAATTCCAATTATTGCAGCCTTTGAAGAAAAGTACGATATAAATGTACGTGCTTCTGGAATGCCGTATATACGTACCCTAAATGCACAAAATATTGTGGATGAAATAGGGATGTTTGTTGGTTTAGCTTTGGGGGTTACGGCATTTATCTTTTTCTTATTCTTCCGTTCATTTAGAGCCACTTTTATCACCTTGTTGGTGGTGTGTATAGGTGTGGTGTGGTCGTTTGGGTTTATTGGTTGGTTCCGATATGAGATTAGTGTATTGATGGCATTAATTCCGCCATTGATTATCGTTATTGGAGTTCCCAATGCCATATTTTTGATCAATAAATATCAGCAAGAAGTAAAAAAACATGGAAATCAGGCCAAATCATTACAGCGGGTAATTACCAAGATAGGGAACGCTACTTTAATGACAAATGTGACTACTGCTTCTGGTTTTGCTACCTTTATGTTTACAAAAAGTCAATTATTAGCAGAATTTGGGATCATCGCTTCTATAAATATCTTAGGTATTTTTGTCTTGGCGATTTCGTTGATTCCTATTTTATATAGTTTTATGCCATTGCCTAATCCGCAACACTTAAAACATTTAGATCGTAAATGGATCGATGCTATTGTAAATTGGATGGAGAATATGGTACGTCATCACCGTATCGCTATTTATGCTAGTTCAGTAGTTATTATCATCGTTAGTATGATAGGAGTGTATATGATTAAGGTCTCTGGAAGTATCATTGAAGACATGCCTAAAGACAAGGACTTTTACCATGATATTGTGTTTTTCGAAGAAGAGTTTGGAGGGATTTTACCTTTTGAGGTCTTGATTGATACTAAGAAAGAAAACGGGGTCATGAATTTGAGTACACTGAAACGCATGGAACGTTTGAGTGAAACGATCGAAGAAATCCCACAATTATCACGTCCTATTTCTGTAGTAGATGTGGTAAAATATACCAAGCAGGCTTTTTATAATGGGAACCCTAAGTATTATCAATTGCCTACATCACAGGATAAAAACTTTATTTTAAACTATACGAAGAATTCTACCAGTAATTCTAATTTATTAGATAATTATGTGGATTCTACCGGGCGTTATGCACGTATTACTACGTTTATGAAAGATGCTGGTACGGATAAAATGGAATTGATAGAGGCGCAGTTAAAAAATAAAATTGCCAAAGAATTTCCGGAAAGCAAGTATAATGTTACCATGACGGGAAAAGCATTGATTTTCTTAAAAGGGACGAACTATTTAATCAATAACTTGGTGTTATCATTGTCATTGGCTATTTTGCTAATTGCATTGTTTATGGCCTTTATGTTTCGTTCTTTCCGAATGATATTAATTTCTTTGATACCTAACATCTTCCCTTTGTTGATTACAGCAGGATTGATGGGGTATTTAGGAGTGCCTATAAAACCATCTACGATTCTCGTTTTCAGTATCGCTTTTGGGATATCTGTAGATGATACTATTCACTTTTTAGCCAAGTATCGTCAGGAATTAAAAGCCAATAATTGGCGTATAAAAGTATCGGTCTATAATGCCTTAAGAGAAACAGGGGTGAGTATGTTTTATACATCCATCGTGTTATTCTTTGGTTTCTTGGTTTTTGTGGTCTCAAGTTTCGGAGGTACCATCGCTTTAGGAGGACTCGTTTCGATTACCTT
>NVRM01000015.1 GCA_002400885.1 Flavobacteriaceae bacterium | reverse complement strand
GTCGTGTCTCTTGTGACATCGTCTAAATTAAATGATCGTCAAAATTATCCTGTTTGTGCTTTGAATGAAATTACGGCTTTAGTTACTGATTTAGAGCCTTCTAATGATTTGTTAAAAGAATATATAAAGGCAGAAGTTGTCTTGTTATAGTGAGTTTTGTTGATGTATTCTTATGTTTTATGCCTTAATTTTGTGTTTTGTCCGGGTATTATGTTTTTTTGTTGCGAAATATTTACTATCTTTGAGTCGAGGGAGTCAAATTCTTCTATTAAACCTTTTCCTTTTTTATCAGAGATTTTAAACGCTAGTAGATTGTACTAGTTCTTTTTGGGGTCTTTATTTTTTTATTAGTTGTAAATTAATTTTAGTGTCTAATTTTAAATTATTTATAATGAAAACAAAATTACTTTTTGCAGTTTTACTGCTGTTTTTTACAATAACTTTTTCTCAAACTGTTGCTTCGTCAAGTGGTATTGCCGTGCAAGGGATTGCTAGAGATGCTAGTAATACGGTGAAAGCGAATGAAAATCTTTCTTTCACATTTGAAATTTATTATAAAAATTCTGCTAATACTAAGATACCTATTTACAAGAAGCCAAATGTTTCCATTTCTACAGATAATTTTGGTGTATTTTCCTATGTAATACCTTATAATGGTGTAAATGAATATGATATTAGGAATAACGTAACATTTTTACAGATATCTGTAGATGATTCTGTTATTTCAGATGAGAAATTATCTACAGTGCCTTATGCCATAGCCGCAGGGAATGGTGTGCCTACAGGGTCGATTATGCCTTTTATAGGAAGCAAGGCTCCTAAGGGGTGGCATTTGTGTGATGGTAGTGATTTACCTTCTATTGCAAAAGCTTTAATTGCTTTGGTAGGAAATAAAGCACCGAATTTACAAGGAATGTTTTTGAGGGGGACAGGGAAGAGTCCAGTGAATTTTAAAGAGGGTCCAGGATTAATGAAAACTCAAGGCGAAACTTTTAAGGAGCATATCCATGGGAAAGGGACGTTGAAAACTGAAAAAGCTGGAATTCATAATCACGATACGGATAAAGACGTAGGTTATAATAGAGTGTTAAAGCATGATGGAAAGGGTACATCTGATGGGCATGATAATAAGGGGGATGAGCCTAATGTTGCTAGTTCACGTCTTATTTCAGACGATGGGGAGCATGAGCACACAATTGCAGGAAATACAGCGGCAACTGGAAGTGCAGAAACCCGTCCTGTAAACTACGGAGTACACTATATTATTAAACTTTAACATGGGATATTATGAAACGTATTGTAATAATAGCCCTGTTTTTACTTGTGTCTATTGGGCTTTGGGCACAGCAAAAAGGAGTGAGAACAGTAATTGCTTCACAAACTATTCAAAAAAATAATTATACCATTCAAGTAGGGATCCCGTTTTTGGGAGCTTTACCTACAAGTAGAGCTACGCAACCGGTTGATATTCGGTTTCCATGGGATGTATTGTATTTGCCGAGAACTTTTTCGGTATCGGAATTTGAGGTTTCTAAGGGGTATTTTGGAGATAAAGTACAAATTAATTGGCTTGTAGGAGCTAATATGCACTTAATTTCAAATATATCTATTCATAGAAGAATATATGATAGATCTAAGGAATTTAAATTCGCTAAAATAGCGACGATTGCTAGCAGTATTTCAACGTATGAAGATCGGTATATAGAGGGAGGTGTACTTTATGAATATAAGGTGCTCGCGGATGGCATACCGGGACCTGAAACGTTGTACAATAATTTTATATCAGGAATTGGTTTTCGTAGCCCAACAGCTATTATTACTGGAAATATTAGTTTTAAAGGAGGGAATGCGGTAAAGAATGTTACGGTAAAGGCTGTCACAAATGGAAGTGCAATTAATAAGGGAGCTTCGTTAAAAATTGCTGCTAAAGGGTCGTTGGATATAAAAGATATTAAAACTGATTTAACCAATGCTATAAGTTTGCAATGCTGGTTTAAGCCAGTATCTTCCCTAGGAGATAATCAAGAAATCAGTTTATTTACACAATCCAATCATTACGATGAAGATAAAGCTCCGAAACATCAAGAAAACAAGGTGAAACTTGCGAAAAAATCAAAAAAAGAATGGCTGTTTTCCATAGATAAGCAAGAGTTTCTAATTAAAAATTATATTCCCTCTGGGAATATAAATACAAGAGGAGAAGATATCATGTTGCCTATAAATGTAATGGACAGTATATTTACTCATATTACTGTAATTATGGAGCAAGACTCCGTACCTAAGTTGTTTATTAATGGGAGGCCGATGTCAAAGGATTACGTTCAAAAAATTAATGATGAAAACGAAGACAGGTTAGCGGATGATGAGTTCAAGTTAGCGGAGGCGTTTGTTTTGGAAGAACCAACAGGTAATGTAAAGTTATATGCTGATGGTGCTACTAATATACGATGGGATGATGTAATTCTTGGAGGAAGTGAAGTAGCCATATTTGTGGATGAGATACGTATTTGGAATAGCGCAATAAGTGCAGAAGATATAAGAACGGATTATACCAGATATATAGGAGGAAATGATGGAGATTTGATAGCATATATAAGAGCGAATGAACGTGTTGGTGATTTTGCTTATGATTTGTCAAGTACTGGATTTGATTTCCATGCAAACAATGCGTTGCTAGAAAATAATGTAACCTGGGCAGTAGAGAGTAATGAATTTCCTACAAGTAGCCAGTTAGGGGTGTTAGGGGTGAGTGATAAAAATGGTAATTATCAAATTACAGCTATTCCATATTCTGGTACTGGTGAATCGTTTAAGATTACGCCTATCTATGGACAGCATCAGTTTGAACCGAATCAGCAATTAGTGTTTTTAGGAGTAGGGTCCACAGTTGTAAATAAAGTTAATTTTACGGATATATCGTCTTTTGTATTTAAAGGAAAGATAGTGTATGATGTACGTGGTGTTTTTCCTGATTTTGGATCAGGGGACGCTGTAAATGTTGCAGGACAAGCATTAATAAATGGCTATGATTTTTATAAAATAGGAAATAAAAAATATAAAAAAGGGGCGTATTGGTTAAATAGTACGACGGATTCTTTAGAAAAATATGCAAATATCCCTGTAAAAGAGGTTCATGTGTTTATAGACGACCAAATGGTGATTGGGGATGATAATTTGCCAGTTACAACGGGTGTTAATGGGGAGTTTACTATAAATGTTCCAATAGGAAATCACTTTATAACCGTAAAAAAGAATGGGCATAAATTTAATTATAATGGTCGATTTCCTGCTGAAATTGGAGTTTTTAAGGAGTTTTTTCAAGATAGTGAACAGCAAATTGTCTTTATAGATTCTACCAGAGTTTCTCTTATAGGACGAATTGTAGGAGGGGCTGTAGAAGCACAAAAAACTATTGGTTTTGGAATAGATAGTTTGTATGTAGTACATTATAAGGATTCATTAGGGGTGAGTCAGAAAGAAACAGTAAGTTCCTTAAATAATATTGGTGTAGCAGAATTAACGCTTGGCTATGCTCCAGATGGGCAGCTTGCAACCAAACAAACGGAAACTAATATTAGAACAAATGCTGAAACGGGAGAATATTTTAAAGAGCTACTGCCCTTGCGATATGAGTTGGAGGTGGAAAATGTAAAAATCAGTAAAAATGATAAAATTGGTTTTTTAGAATCTAAAGAAACGTTGAATTTTTCGGATGTAATGCAGCAAACGATTGTTCCAAAATATAAATTGAAAAAAGGGGATTCAATATTTGGGAAATCGTATCAATTTGAAAAAACATTTATATATAGAAGTACCCCCGTTATAAAGGTACTCAAACAAACTTGGGATCAAGAAATTATTGGAAATAAAGGAACAAAGATAATAACAACAGGATTTAAGTATCCTATTTATACTCAGGGCCGGAAGCCTGGATACCAAATAACTTTCCAAAAGTACGAGAAATATATAAATTATGATGGCACCAAAAATGATACAACTACAGTTCCTGTGGTAGATGGTAAATTACTTATAACTAATAATTTAGCATTTTCAGGATCGGAAACTATTACCGTAGATACAGCGGATAAAAGTATAGAGCATTATAGATTTATTGCTGGAATTCCATCCATATCTGGACTGTTTACCAAAACTATTTCGGTGAAATACAAGGTAAATGGACAAGAGTATGCAATAGGTAAGAACGAAGGCTTGATAGATGAGGGTATTATTCTGGGAGGTGCAGATGATGGGGAACAAACCTTTGTAACAGCGGCTCCCGATTTTCCAGATATTATTTTACGAGATCCTCCTGGGAGTAATAGTTTTGCGAGTATTGAGTCAGGAGAGAGTATTACATTTACTACCGAAACTTCGAAAGAAAATTCGGAAGGTTTTGAGGCTAGTTTAAGTATGAGTTTTGGAGCAAAGGCTACCGTTGTTGCAGCTCCTATGGGGGTTGGGACACTTATAGAATCAGAGGCTATTAATGATACTGAAATTGGAATTGGGCTATCTCATTCTTCTAATGATGGAAGCAGTATCACCAGAACCTATTCTTTTAGTCAAACCATTTCTACAAGTGATGACCCTGAATATGTTGGTTCTGATGGGGATTTGTATATAGGGAAATCTAAAAACATGTTTTATGGTTCGTATGATAAAGTATTACCATTGGAAGAAAGGGTTAGTGACTTGGATTTAAAACTAACAAATACATCTGGTGATGTTGTTTTTATTAGCAAACAAAAAGATATCGCCTTCAGAGAAGAACCTTCCAATACTTTTTTTATATATTCTCAAAAACATGTATTAAGTGTTTTGATTCCTGAGTATGAGTTATTTGTGAGTAATATTAAGACGGGGCTAATTAAGGAAGATATAGAAAAAGGGGTTTCAATTAAGCAGTACCAAGAGCAAATTAAGTTGTGGCGTAAAATTATCTACAACAACGAAAAAAGTAAGTATATGGCTTTAAAAGAAAGAGATACTTATAAAGAAAAATTACTCCAAGAAGTAGAGTCGTTTAGAGATTCTTTGGTAGATCATTTAGGTACTAGTAAGGATCCAGCGGGAGAGCACATAATAAAAGATAAAATTAGATTTTCAGATAAAATTGAAAACTTATTGAATGATAAATTTGATGATAATATTTCTTTTGACGCAGGTGTAGGAGAATTTTCGAGAAGTATAGAAACTGTTGTAATTAATCAGAGCAGTATTGAATATAATTTAAGTATTGACGAATCCTTAAGTACAGCATTTGGTTTTGAGGTTTCTGGAGTAGGATTAACAGCTGCTTTTAAAGGTGTTTTTAACCAGGACTTTAATACTGCTATGAGTGAGGAAGAGGAAAAAACAACCCACATTAGCTATACTTTAAAAGACAATGACGAGGCTAATTTATTAAGTGTAGATGTGGTGAATGCCTTTGATGGGGACGGTCCCATTTTTATAACACAAGGAGGTAGAACCTCTTGTCCGTACGAGGGGGGAGAAATGGCCTTGTTTTACCATACAGACAGTGCAAAAGGAGATGGAAGTGAAGAAGTAAAAGAAAAAGATCAATTACCGCTTAGTTTTGCAACTCAAAAAGTAGAGGTGCCCTTAATAAGTGTTAATCAGGGGGAAGTGAGTTTTGTTCCAGAAGGGAAAAATGCAGAGTTTGAATTGTTACTAGAAAACAATAGTCAGTCTAATACCGATGCCGATTTTTTATTAATAGTAGATAATTTAAGCAATCCGTTAAATGCAATAATTAATATAGAACCTAATGGGACTATAGTACATGTGCCTTACGGAGAAAAGGTGTTTTATAATTTAACATTAGGGAAGTCTATTTCAGATGAATATGATTACGAAAACATTAATATTCGTTTGCAATCTATATGTGACGGCTCAGATGTTAGTGAGCAGGTAAGTATAACCGCACGCTTTATACCTTCGTGTTCTGAGGTGTTGATTAAATCTCCAAACGATAATTGGAATTACAATAAAAAAGCTTCTGAAAATCCTTTAAAGGTGGTGATGTATGGTTATGATACTTCATTTAATAGTTTTAAGAAAATAGTTTTGCAATATAGACTAAGTACCGCTTCTTCATGGAGTAGATTACAAACCTATTATGCAAATCAGACTTTTTATGATCAAGCGAGCGCTAATAAGGAAACAGAAATAGCTTTAATAAAAGATCCCGAATTAAATTATAATTTTGAGATAAAGGAAGCAAATTTAATAGATGGAAATTATGAAATAAGAGCCATTAGTAAATGTACAAATGGAACTGAATTTATTTCCGAAATTATAGCGGGGGCAGTGGATTTAAATGCTCCAAAACGTTTTGGGACACCCTTACCTATAGATGGTATTTTTGAATCTGGAGAGGATTTAAAAGTAAGCTTTAACGAGCCTATATTTTATAATTCGGCTGTCAGCTCTATCAGTGTAACTGGGCAAACCAATCAATTGGCTATCAATCATAATGTATCCTTGTATTTCAACGGGGAAAATAACAATATGATTATTGAAAATCCCAATATTAAAACAGGAGATTTTACATTGGAGTTTTGGATGAAAAAGGAAAAGAACCTATTAAATGCCTCTATTTTATTACAAAAAGATGGCATTGGTGTTTCATTAATAAATGGAGACATCGAGTTCCAAATAGGTGGTGGTAAAATTAAAGGGGCTATAAAAAACGATGGCTTGTTTCATCATTACACTTTTACGTTTAAGAAAAGTACAAGTGCAATAGCAATTTATCAGGATGACAAAGTACTAGTTAGTTCTAGTGATGTTAAAAACATCGAATTTTCTAGTAATAATAAGATTATTTTGGGTGGTAATACTTTTATAGGAAACATACATGCCATTAAATTATGGAATAAGAATATTTCACTTTCAGACGCCTATGCTACGATGTATGATAATCCTATAGGGAACGAGGATAACTTAATTGGTTATTGGCCACTGCATGAAGGTAAAGGAGAAATTGCAAGAGACAAGGCACGTTATAAACATGCGATTGTAAATGCAGACTGGGATATTAAACCAAAGGGAGATTCTTTTTATTTTAAGGACAATGGGTATTTAACGTTTGATAAAGTTGGAGCGGTTCAGTTAAGTCCGACCATGGATGCTACGCTCTCTTTTTGGATGAAAACGGAGATGTCGGAAATAGCTACAATTATATCTAATGGTAGAGGGGATGCAAAAGATGTTGTGCAATCCAGTGGCTATAATAAATGGGCCATAGAAACAGATGTAAAAGGTAAACTAGTGCTACAGAGCGAAGGTAATACGTTTTTATTATCTAGTGAGACGGTATCTGATAATAATTGGCATCACGTGGCTGTGTTGTTTAACAGAAAAGGTTCCTTAAAAACGTATATAGATGATGAGTTGGTTTCTTCTAATAATATTGGTGAAATTGGAGGCTTGTCTGGAAATAAAATATGGATTGGAGCCAGAGGGCATATAAATATTGCCTCCGAAGAAACAATAGATCAGTTTTTTACTGGGAGTATAGACGAAGTAAGAATATGGAATAGTTTGAGGAATACTACACAGCTTTCCAGAGATCGGTTTAATGAAATAGATTATAAAACGGTAGGCCTTATGTTTTATAGTAATTTTAATAAGCCATCAGGAACTACTACAGGTGGTCCCTTATATTATTACACCGGGACTACGGAAAATATGGGGTCATCATTTTCTAAGGTTACGCCAGGGGCAGGTTATTCAGAGGATGTCCCTCCTATAAAACCAGCAAGAGAACTGATTGATTTTACAGTGTCACATGTTATTAATGGAGACGAAATGATTATTGAACCCCAATTGACAAGTTGGGCGGCTGTTGAAGGTCAAATACTAGACATTACAGTGCATAAAATGTTTGATTCGGCAAATAATAAGCAAGAATCTGCCATTACATGGACCGCTTATGTAAAACGTAATGATGTGAGTTGGTTTGTAGACGGTCATGACGAAATAGTAGCATTAATTAAGGAAAGTGGAGCGCCACTATCTTTCGAAATTACGTTAATAAACAGAGGAGGAAACGGGCAACCATTTGAAATATCAAACATACCAGATTGGATGTCATTATCTGAAAGTTCGGGTGTTTTACAACCAGATAGTTCCATAACCATAACGGCCACTATTGATAAAAATCTAACGGTTGGTGAATATTTAGAAAATTTATACCTGAAAACAGATTTTGGTTTTGACGAGAAGCAGCAAGTGAAAGTTAGGGTGTTGGCTACAGAACCGGCATGGGATATAGATCCTTCGGCGTTTAAATACTCGATGAACATAATTGGAAGAGTGCAAATTAACAATGTGTTTTCAACAGATGTATATGATAAAGTAGCAGCACTAGTAGGAGATGAGGTTAGAGGGCTCGCTTACGTGATTTATGAAGAGGCATATCAAGACTATTTTGTGTATTTGACATTGTATAGTAATGATGAAACCTTAAGTGAAAGTGTCGAGTTTAATCTTTGGGATGCTTCTAGAGGGATTGTGTATGATGCGGAAATAGCAGGGGAAACATCGATTGATTTTGAGAATAATAAAGTACTTGGTTTATTAAGTAATCCTAAACTATTTACTAATTCGGACAATGTGAATCAAGAAATCAGTTTGAATGATGGATGGACTTGGTTGAGTTTTAATGTAGTGGATTCAAATTTTAGTGATTTGAATAAATTAACCAAAAACCTTGTCTTAGAACAAGATGACAAAATAATGAGTCATTCACCTGCATTGATGGATGCTTATGATGCTACTTCCATTCCAAATGGTTGGGGAGGAACGATTTCCAATGACAATGGAGTAAATCAAGAGCGGATGTATAAAGTAAAAATGAGCAATGCTCAGATATTGAAAATAAAAGGCCCCTTAATTCCTGTCTCAAAATGGACTTTTAATGTTCAGAAAAACTGGAATTGGTTGCCGTATCCCTTACTCGGAAACAAAAAGGTAAAAGAAGCATTGGCCTATTTTGATGCAGAGGAAGGGGATGTTATTAAATCGCAAAATTTATTTGCAATTTATGACCCTGTTATTGGATGGACAGGTAATTTAACATATTTAGTGAGCGGTAAAGGGTATATGTTACATGCTGCCCAAGCGCAAGAGTTAAAATATCCTTCCTTTAATGCAATGAGTAAGCCTCATGAATCTGGTGTGTTCGAGACGGAAGCATCGGAAGAAGAAATGAGCACTGTATTTAAAAAATATCCTTTTAATATGAACATTGTTGTAGCCCTACCAGAAAACTATCATCAGGTATTTGTGTATGATAATGCAGGAGTTTTAAAGGGAATGTCCACTACCAAATTTATAAACGGTGATGAATTGAGCTTTTTAACAGTGTTTGGTGAATTAGAAGAGGAATTAACATTCTATGTAGGAAAAGGGACAAAGAAAGTTGAAATTAAAAAAACAATTTTATTTAAAAGTAACTGGATTCTAGGATCAATTAATCAACCTTTAGTCTTAGAGTTTTCTGTGGATAATGTAGAGGTGTATCCAAATCCATTTACAACCGAAATGATTTTAAAGTTAGCCGTAAAGGATGCTAATCAAACAGTACAAATAGAAATATATTCTATTGACGGTAAATTAGTGTTTAGAGAAAATAAAATTGTTTTTCAAGGAATGAATGAGCTGAAAATAAAACCGTCAATAAGCAATGGTGTTTATTTACTCCATGTTATTATGGGGGAAACAACAGGGGTTTATAGGATAGTTAAGGAGTAATAATCTAGGCAGGGTGAAACATAATTTGCCCTGCATAATATTGAGATCATGAAAATTTATATATATAAAATAATGTTGTTTATTATTGGTTGTAATATGAGCATTTATGCTCAAACTTCTGGTTGGAATGTACAAGAAAATGATTTTGAATACACGATGACTTATGTGGCTTTCTTATCGGTAGATGCTCAGCAATTGGGAAGTACAAATGATAAAGTAGCAGCTTTTGTAAATGGGAATTGTAGAGGTACAACTAATTTAATCTACGATGCCGTAAATAAAAGATATGTAGCCTATTTAATCGTTTTTTCTAATGCCAATGGTGAGAAAATTAATTTTAAAATCTATGATTCTAATCAAGATATAGTAGTAGATGCTGTACAAGAAGAAGTTTTTCAGTTAAATAAACATCAAGGGAATTTATTACAAGCGTTCTGTATTTCTGACAAGAGTTTAAATAATCAAGCTGAATTGTTATCGGTAGATTTAGTGGAAGTGAACGTAGATTACTCAGAATTGAATGAAAATAAATTTGTGTATTATATTTCTAAGGATGTAGACCTGTCTAATGTAATAACGCAATTTGAGTTTAGTCCGCAGGCAGTTTTATTTGTAGATGGTGTGAAATATGATTCGAAAACTGTTTTGAAATTAGATCTGACAAAATTAATAGAAATTAATATAAAGTCTCAAGATGAAACAGTGTATAAAGAGTGGGAACTTGATGTTAAGAGGATTCCAGTGATTACTTTACTTGGAGATACAACAATAGTCTTAGAAAGAGGGAATGAGTATATAGATGAAGGGGCTGTGGCTTTTGATTCAGATGAGGACGATATTTCAAATGAAATCGAAGTTTCTAATGCTGTGAATACAGAAAAAGAAGGTGATTATAAAGTGATTTATAAAGTGAAGGATAAAAAGGGGTATGAAGCTGTTTCTGTAGTAAGGCATGTAACAATTACTAAAAATACGAATGCTGTTATTTATTATAAAAAAGATGCATTGTGTTATAAAAAAGGGAGCATAAAAGTGGTTTATTCCATAAATGAAAAAGAAGTTGTCTTATTGTTAAATGGAAAAACACATTCAAAAAAAACCATTAGTAATGGGGAAGTTATCTTTGAAGACTTGAGCGTTGGTGATTATAGCGTGCTAGTTGAGGGGAATACGAAGCATATTGAAATTAACGAAAAAAAGTAATCATGAAAAATTTTATAGGGTGTTTGATATTACTTGTCTTATTTAGTATGTGTAAAAAAGAGGATGATGTGAAAGGTTTATTTGTTACCGAAATGTCGTTTGTGTACATAGATGGGACAGAAATTTTAGCGAATGACTGTATTGATTCAGCTGACGGATATGCCATATCTATAGAGGTAGATAGTGATAATAATTCGTTTAATGAATTAAATGTGAAATACATGGTTAATGGTGTGTCATATACAATGCGTTTTGATAAAACAGGTAAGAAATTACAAGCAATACAGTTACAAAAAGGAAATAACTTTGCTAAAATAGTTAAGTATGACTTTACGGATTATGTTAACTTTAAACAGCAAGGAGAATTTGTATTGGTGAACTAATATATTTGTTACCACTCATACGTCCGATTCGCATCCAGCCTTATAAAAATAAACAGCAATAAGGTAAAGCCCCAAAGTCCAGAACCACCATAACTGAAAAAAGGTAATGGAATTCCTATGGTTGGAAGTAATCCGATGACCATTCCTATATTTATGGCAAAATGGAAAAAGAAAATAGCAGCAATACTATAACCATAAATACGACTAAATCTCATTTTTTGCCGGTCTGCTAAGGTTATAATGCGCAGTAAAAAAGCGATGAATAATACGATGACAAATGTGGTTCCTATAAAACCCCATTCTTCCCCTACGGTCGTGAAAATATAATCTGTATCCTGTTCGGGTACAAAATGCCCTTGGGTACGTTCTCCTTGTAAAAAACCACGTCCTTCAAACCCGCCAGAAGCGATGGTTTTAATGGCTTGATCTGTATTGTAGCCAATATTATTTGTGTCCTCGGTTAGTCCTAAAACAATATTGAATCGATCTCTATGACGTTGTTGTAGTACATGGTTAAATACCAGGTTACAACCTAAGACATATAGCGTTGTGATTGTAAATAGAATGGTCATCGCAGGCCAACCACGTTTTAGTAGGTTTTGGCGTTTAATAGATAAATAGATCAGGAGGCTTACAAAGAGTAAGAACAAAATGATAGCGATTGAAGTGGCTCCAAATGCTAGTGTCAGTACAAATAATAATACTGCTGTCACTCCAAAACTAATATAATACATAGGCAGGCCTTCACGGTATAATACTAGAAAAAATGAAATATAGACCAAGGCAGATCCAGGATCTGGTTGGAATGTGATTAAAATAGCAGGTAAGATTAGAATTAAAATAGCTTGTAGCTGTTGTCTAGGGCTCTTTAAATTAAATTGCTTGTCACTTACTAGTTTTGCCATTGCTAATGCTGTAGCGGCCTTCATAAACTCGGAAGGCTGTAGTGTAAAGCTACCTAAGGCATACCAAGAAGTGGCACCATTAATGTTTTTTCCAAATAAGAAGAGTCCTATTAAGGACAGTAAAGCAACCCCATAGATAATAGCTCCGAATTTTTCGTAAAATTTAACATCTAACATTAAAACTACCACAATTATAGGGAAGCATAACAGTATCCAAAGTAATTGTTTTCCATAGCCGGTCGTTAAATTAAGTAAACTTAAATCCTCGTCGGTTATGGTCACAGAGTATATATTTAGCCAGCCTACAAATATAAGTGCTAAATACATCAGAATTAATACCCAATCAATTCCGTAAAATACATTTGTTTTTCTACTTCTCAACTTGTTTAATGCTTAATTGTTTTTTGTATTCTTCTTGTAAACTTCCTTGAACCATTCGTCGTTCAAGGGCGGGTCTTGAGGTGCTTCCTTTGAGGTATTTTTCTATCATTAAACTAGCAATAGGCCCTCCCCATCTAGATCCCCAATATCCATTTTCTACAAATACAGCAATTGCAATTTTAGGATTGTCCTTCGGAGCAAATGCAATAAATATAGAATGATCTGTTAATTTTGTTCTGACCCCATTTATTTTTTTGTAGTTTTCAGCGGTACCTGTTTTTCCACTAATTTCTATACCTGCAACACGGGAGCCTCTGGCAGTTCCGTTGGGTTTTTCAAAAACATTAAATAAGCCTTCAATTACAGGGCCAAAATGTTTTTTATCGATAGTGGTTATGTTTTTTGTGATAAATTTACGATCTACTTCCATATCTTTAATCTTTTTAACGATATGTGGAGTGATATAAAACCCTCTGTTGGCAACGGTTGCTGTTAAATTTGCAAGTTGTAATGGTGTTGTTAATATTTCTCCCTGTCCAATAGCGTTAGAAATTGTTGTGACTGCACGCCATCCTCCATTGGGGTAATATTTTTTATAATAATTGGCATTAGGAATTAATCCAGGTTGGCCTACAGATAAGTCATTTCCAAAATATTTCCCCAATCCAAAACTGGTAACATGTTTATTCCAAGCATCCATTCCTTCAGAAGGGGTGTCGTATTTTTCTATAGATTTTCTATAAGCAGTAGAAAAATAGGTATTACAAGATCGGTACATGGCTTCATTAAGCCGCACCGGAATTCCTACCATACCACAATGGCATTTCATAAATGCCTTGCTCCGGGTTCCATAGCGGTATCCATGATAGCACTTTACGGAGCTTTCGGGTGTAATCACGCCTTCTTGTAGCGCTACCAATGCAGAAACTATTTTAAAGGGTGATCCTGGAGGGTACATTGCTTGTAAACTTCTGTCGTACATGGGCCTGTTTATAGTGTCACCAAATAGTAATACGGAGTTCTTGGAACGTCCTCTTCCTACCATCAAGTTAGGGTCGTATGTCGGGGCAGAAATCATGGCCAAAATCTCTCCTGTTGCGGGTTCTAAAGCAATGATGCCTCCGCGTTTATTCTGCATTAATAATTCTCCGTATTGCTGTAAATTAGAGTCTATTGTCAATGTTAAATCTTTACCCGTTTTTGCGAGGGTGTCGTAAATTCCATCTTTATAGGAGCCTATTTCTTTATTAAATCTATTGCGTTGGATATAGGATTTACCCTTGGTTCCTCGCAGTATTTTCTCGTAGGTTTTTTCGACCCCTAAGGTACCTATAAGTTCTCCTTGATGATAGTATTTGTTTTTTCTTAAATAACCTTCGTTTACCTCACTGATATACCCTAGTACATTGGCTGCAGATTTGATGGGGTATTGTCGGATGGATCTTTTTTGAATAAAGAACCCCTTAAATTTATGCATTTTCTCCTGTAAGTATGCGTAATCATCTTTGGATAATTGCTGTAAAAATCGAGAAGGTATTCGTGGAGAGTAGTGGCGTGCTTTTTGTAATCGTTTTAAAAAACTTTTTTTATCAATATCTAAGAGAGAACAAAATTCTACCGTGTCTAAGGCCTTTACTTCTCGTGGGATTACCATGATGTCATAGGAAAGTTGATTGGCGACTAGCAGTATTCCGTTTCTATCATAGATGTAGCCACGATCTGGATATTCGTATTTTGTTTTTATCGCTGCATTATTCAACGGTGAGTTAGAAAAGCTGTGTTGGTATACCTGTAAAAAGAATAATTTTCCGATGTACACAAGTCCCGTGAGTATAATGATTGTATAAAGTAAAAATTTTCTATTCATGGGTCGTTAAATGCTGTTTCCGTCTGTTATAAATTAGGTGTGATAAAATTATAAACGCCTTTTTAGTAAGATTCGTATTTATTTTCTGGGACTAAATAATTGAACTGAAATAAATAAGAGAACAATGGTGAAAATTCCAGAGAGTACGGTGTGTTTTAAGATGATTTCTATATTAGAAAAACTAAAATATTCAAGGCTGAAAAGTATAATGTGATGCGATAAAACTAAAATACTGATATAGCTTAATAGTTTTGTGAAAGGCATGCTAGATACATTGAAAAGCAAGTAATCGAGGTCTACTTTTCTCAATAAAGAGGTGAGTAGAGGGAGTCTTATATACGCGATAAATAGGAGTGAGGCTGCATTGATTCCTCCAGAATTCGAGAAAAAATCAATACTAAGACCCATTATAAAACTAAGTATTAAGAATAAGCCTCGTTCGCTTTTAAGCGGGTATAGTAGTATCCATGCAATATAGATATAAGGGTTTACATACCCAAATAAATGGATGTTGTCAAACACCACTACTTGGAGAAGAATGAGTCCAACAAATTGAAATAGAATTTTAAATAAATTATTATTCATTGGTGGTTTGTTCTTCTAAAAGTTGTTGTTCTTTTCTGTCTGTGTTTTCAATGATTTGTACATAGCCTAAGGCGCTCATGTCATTGAATAGACGAATGTTAATCTCGTTAAATTTGGTACCTTCAAATTGAAAATCTTGGATAACACCTACCATAATACCTTCAGGAAAGATAGCAGATCTTCCTCCTGTTATTATAGTGTCTCCTACAGCTAGGTTTGCTTGCCTTGGGATGTCAATTAATTGAACGGTGTTGTATTCGATTCCATTCCAGGTAAGGGTGCCAAAATAATTACTATTTTTAAGCCGTACATTTAATTTAGAATAAGAGTTTAAGATGCTTAATACAGTGGCGTATTTATCGGATACATTTTTAACAATTCCAATGATTCCTTTGGTATTAATAACCCCCATGTCACTGTGTATTCCGCTCGAATTTCCTTTATTAATAGTAATAAAATTATTGATTCCTCTAAACTCATTTTTAATGATTTTAGCAGCTGTATAATTGTATTTGGACTGTACAGAAAGGCTGTCAAAGACTGCCGAGTTGTTGTCCTCTTCTCGGAATTTACTTAGGCTGTTTTTAAGCCTATTGTTTTCTTCTGAAAGAACCTTGTTCTCTTGTTTTAAAGTAAAAAAGTCATTTATATTGCTCACCTGCGCATACACACCTCCAGTAATGGAAGTGGCAGAGTTCACGAATTTACTTTTGTGAAAAGAATGACTTTGAATGGTAAAAAGTAAGGCAAATAACTCTAGTATTGTAAAGAGCAAAAAAAACCTATATTTTCTAAGAAAGTAAATAATTTGCTGCATGAAATCTTAGAGTGAAATAATTATTTCATTAATATGTTTTGATATTTTTTTAAATCTTTTAAAGCGATTCCTGTACCGCGTACAACAGCTCTTAATGGATCTTCTGCAACATAAACAGGTAAATCTGTTTTACGAGACAGTCGTTTGTCCAATCCTCTTAACATAGATCCACCACCGGCTAAATAAATACCCGTTTTGTAAATATCTGCTGCTAATTCTGGTGGAGTACGAGACAATGTTTCCATGACCGCATCCTCAATCCTTAAAATAGATTTGTCCAGTGCTTTGGCAATCTCACGATAAGATACTTGTACTTGTTTAGGTTTTCCACTTAATAAATCTCTTCCTTGGACAAGCATATCGTCTGGAGGAGTTTCTAAATCCTCTGTAGCTGCTCCAATTTGAATCTTTACTTTTTCAGAAGTGCGTTCTCCTACATAAAGGTTGTGTTGTGTACGCATGTAATAGGCAATGTCAGATGTAAATACATCTCCTGCAACTTTTACTGATTTGTCACAAACAATACCTCCCAATGCGATAACCGCAATTTCTGTAGTACCACCTCCTATATCAATAATCATATTCCCCTTAGGTTGGGTAATGTCTATACCGATACCAATGGCCGCAGCCATTGGTTCGTATATTAAATATATTTCTTTAGCATTCATATGTTCGGCAGAATCCCGAACTGCACGTTTTTCAACTTCTGTAATTCCGGAAGGAATACAGATAACCATACGTAGCGAAGGCGTAAAAAACTTCTTTTTAATGCTAGGAATGTTTTTAATGAATTCCTTAATCATTTGTTCGGAAGCTTCAAAATCAGCAATAACACCATCCTTTAGAGGACGAATTGTTTTGATATTTTCATGAGTTTTTCCCTGCATCAAGCTCGCCTCTTTACCAGTGGCAATAATTTTCCCTGTCGTTCGATCTCGAGCAACAATGGATGGGGAATCTACAACGACTTTTCCGTCGTGTATTATAAGAGTATTCGCAGTACCTAAGTCTATCGCTATCTCTTCAGTCATAAAGTCAAAAAAACCCATATGCTATATTCTTAAATTTAAAATTCTTAACGCTTTTCTACAAAGTTAGTCAAATTAATGTTTGAAATGACGTGTTCCTGTAAATACCATTGAAATTTTATTATTATTACAGTAATCTACCGATAATTGATCCTTAATAGAACCTCCTGGTTGGATAACAGAACTGATTCCTGCTTTATCCGCAATCTCTACACAATCTGGGAATGGGAAAAACGCATCACTTGCCATGACGGCATCTTTTAAATCGAAGTTAAAAGAGGTGGCTTTTTCAATGGCTTGATTTAAGGCATCTACTCGGGATGTTTGTCCTGTTCCACAAGCAAATAATTGTTTGTTTTTGGCCAATACAATGGTGTTAGATTTTGTGTGTTTACAAATTTTAGAAGCAAATAATAAATCACTGATATCTGCAGCTGAAGGACTTAATTCTGTTGCCGTTTTTAAGTCAGCTTCCGCATCTGTTTTTGTGTTCTTATTTTGGAACAATACTCCGTTAAGGGCTGTTCTAAACTGAGTTTTAGGGAGTTCTAATTCTTTTTGAATTAAAATAATTCTATTTTTCTTTCCTTTTAAAACCGTCAATGCTTCGTCGTCATAAGAAGGAGCAATAACTACCTCACAGAATAATGAATGGATCTCTTTTGCAGTGTCTAAATCAATTTTTTTATTCGCAATTAAAACCCCTCCAAAAGCAGAGATTGGATCTCCTGCCAAAGCATCAATATACGCTTGTTTTAAAGTGCTTCTTTGTGCAACTCCACAGGCATTATTATGTTTTAAGATTGCAAAAGTAGGAGTGTCATTTTTAAATTCGCTCATTAAGTTTACCGCTGCATCTACATCTAATAAATTGTTGTAGGATAATTCCTTTCCGTGTAATTTATCGAAAATCTCCTCTAAGTTTCCGAAAAATATTCCTTTTTGATGTGGGTTTTCACCATATCTAAGTGTCTTAGATTCTGTGAAACTAACTTTTAAAACTTCTTCTTCTGTATTTAAATAATTGAAAATGGCGGTGTCGTAGTGGCTAGAAACATTAAATGCCTTTGCAGCAAATATTTTACGTTGTTCAATACTTGTAGCACCTTTATTCTCGGAAATAACTTGTAAAAACGCATCGTATTGTTCCATGGAAGAAACACAGATCACATCTTTAAAGTTTTTAGCCGCTGCACGTATCAAAGAGATTCCTCCGATATCTATTTTTTCTATAATGTCTGTTTCAGAAGCGTCACTTGCAACTGTTTTTTCAAAAGGATATAAATCTACAATTACAATGTCAATTTCAGGGATATTAAACTCTTTAAGTTGTTTTTGATCTCCTTCATTGTCACGTCTGTTTAAAATACCTCCAAAAACACCTGGGTGTAATGTTTTGACTCTACCCCCTAAAATAGAAGGGTAACTGGTGATATCTTCTACTGCGATCACTTTAAAACCTAAATCTTTGATAAATTTTTCTGTACCCCCTGTAGAATACATAGTAATTCCAAGTTCGTCAAATTTACGAATAATTGGTTCTAGGCCATCCTTGTGAAATACGGAAATTAATGCCGATTTAGCTGTTTTGTTCGAATTCATGGTTTGTGTGTTGTATTAAGCAGCAAAGCTATGAATAATGAAATGCTTCTACAACATTAAATTGATCAAAATTTTCATGCGAATAATGCACTGTAAGTCTGTTGTTACAGTGATAAGTGTTCCGGTAGGAGAGGGGCTACAAGCTTACAAGTGAACTCTAATAATTCTTCGTCTTGGGAGGTGAAAGGAGAAACAGTATGAGAATCAATGTCTATTTGACCTATGTTTTGACCGTCAACAAAAATCGGAATTACAATTTCACTTTTTACTTTCCATCCACAAGAGATATAGTTTTCTTGCTCTTCTACATCTTGGACGATAAAGTTTTCATTACTCAAGGCTACTTGCCCACAGATTCCTTTTCCAAAAGGGATAATGGTGTGTTCTGTTTCTTCACCGGCATATGCTGAAAGTTTTAATTCGTTTTTGTTGCCGTTTTTGAAATAAAAACCAACCCAATCAAAATAGTGGATTTCATTTTTCAGAAAATCACAGATGGTTTGTAAGGTATGATCAGTTGATTTTTCGGAAGCGATAATTTCTGAAATTTTATGTTTTAATGCCTTTCTGTTCATTGGTTTGTTTTGTAAGTACAAAAATACGGAACTTTTTTAGATGTTTTATTCCTTATTTGTAGGCTGTCTGGATTAAAAAAACATCCAATTAATTAGGGGTATTCACTTGATTATTGATAGGTTGGCTAGTAATGTTTTCAGACTTTTCTTGTTTTTAAGTCTTTCTTAACTAAAAAAGAAAATTGATTGTAGTATTTTGCAATTGTTCACGGTATTCAAAGTTGCACAAACAGCTGTTTTTTAATAAAAAATATGCTATTTTAGCAACAGAATTACGGTTTTTATTACAATAATTGTAAAGGAACTCGAGTTTGTTAATCAATTAAAATCAATCTATAATGAAAAAAGGTGTATTCGCAATTTTGCTCATGTTCGCAATTAGTATAAGTTCTTGTAAAGAGGCTAAAAAAGAAACTGTTGAACCAACGGTAACAGAAGTTGAAAAAGATGTGAAAGCAGTGGTAAAAGAAGAATTGGCAGCTGCTACATTTCAATGTCCAATGAAATGTGAGCAAGAAAAAGTATATGATAAAGTAGGTTCTTGTCCCGTTTGTAAAATGGATTTAAAAGAAGTTAAGGTTGCAGCTACCCACGATAGCCATGAAGGTCATAACCATTAATAAGTAATTTAATAACTAATAAAACAGATTAAAATGAAGAAAATAGTATTATCAGCAATATTTAGTATAATGTTTGTTTCAATGATTTCTGCACAGGATGCTGTAGTTTCAGAAGTACTTGCTAAAACAGAAAAAGCGTGTTGTAAGACAAAGTCAAAAGCTGCATGTTCGGAAGCGAAAAAAGCAGAATGTAAAGCTAAGAAAGCTTCTTGTGATGCTACTGCTAAAGCTAAGAAAGCTGAATGTAAAATGACTTCTGCTGCAAAGAAAACAGCTTGTAAGACTAAGAAATCTTGTTGTGCTACCGGTGCTAAAGCTAAGAAAGCTGAATGTAAAATGACTTCTGCTGCAAAGAAAACAGCCTGTAAGACTAAAAAAGCTTCTTGTGACGCCAGTGCTAAAGCTAAGAAAGCTGAATGTAAAATGGCTTCTACTGCAAAGAAAACAGCATGCAAGGCTAAAAAAGCTTCTTGTGGTGCAAAAACTAAAAAATAAGCAGGTATTAATGGATTTGTTTGTCCAATGAAATATAAAAAAGAAGGTGCTTGTCCAGTATGTAAAATGGATTTGAAAAAGGCATAAGTCTTTATTCTTTTTAAGAAATATAAACCACCTCTAGTAGGTGGTTTTTTTTGTTTAATTCCCTGATTCCTGATTCCTGAGTCAAAAAAAAACCCTGCCAAAAGCAGGGTTTTCTTAATATATGTTAATTAAGCTTACATCATTCCTGGCATACCACCACCCATTGGAGGCATTCCACCGGCTGGTGCTTCTTCTTTAATATTTACTAATGTACAAGCAGTAGTTAAAATCATCCCTGCTACAGAAGCAGCATTTTCTAAAGCAACACGAGTTACTTTTGTAGGGTCAATAATTCCTGCTTCGAACATTTGAACGTAGGTGTCGTTTTTGGCATTAAATCCAAAGTCACCTGTTCCTTCTAATACTTTAGAAACAACTACAGATCCTTCTCCTCCTGCGTTCTCAACGATTTGACGTAAAGGCTCTTCAATAGCTCTTTCTATTATTTTAACACCTGTTCTTTCGTCTAAGTTGTCTGTTTTAATTGTTTTTAATACTGCTTTAGTTCTTACTAAGGCAACACCTCCACCAGCAACAATACCTTCTTCAACGGCAGCTCTTGTAGCGTGTAAAGCATCATCTACACGGTCTTTCTTCTCTTTCATTTCGATTTCAGAAGCAGCACCTACGTACAATACAGCAACACCACCAGCTAATTTAGCCAAGCGTTCTTGTAATTTTTCTTTGTCGTAATCAGAAGTAGTAGTTTCTATTTGAGTTTTGATTTGATTTACACGTAATTTAATAGTTTCACTGTCTCCAGCTCCATTTACGATGATCGTATTGTCTTTGTCAAGTGTAATACGTTCTGCGCTTCCCAATAATTCAATGGTAGCGTTTTCTAGGCTCAATCCTCTTTCTTCAGCAATTACAGTACCACCCGTTAAAGTAGCGATGTCTTCCAACATTGCTTTTCTACGGTCTCCAAATCCTGGAGCTTTTACTGCAGCTATTTTTAAAGCTCCTCTTAATTTATTCATCACTAAAGTAGCCAATGCTTCACCATCTACATCTTCTGCGATAATTAATAAAGGTCTGCTACTTTTTGCAACAGGCTCTAAAATTGGTAATAAGTCACTTAAAGAGCTTATTTTTTTGTCAAACAATAAGATGTAAGGATTTTCTAAATCAACTAACATCTTATCAGCGTTTGTTACAAAGTAAGGAGATAAGTATCCACGGTCAAATTGCATTCCTTCAACGATATCTACATATGTTTTAGTTCCTTTTGCTTCTTCAACAGTAATTACTCCTTCTTTTCCTACTTTAGCGTATGCTTTAGAGATTAAATCTCCAACAGTATTGTCATTGTTAGCAGAAATAGAGGCTACTTGCTTAATCATGTCTGCGTTGTTTCCAACTTCTCTAGATTGTTTTTGCAAGTCTAGTACAATTGCTTCTACTGCTTTGTCAATTCCTCTTTTTAAATCTAAAGGATTGGCACCAGCTGCTACATTTTTTAAACCTTCGTTTACAATTGCTTGTGCTAATACAGTAGCGGTAGTAGTACCATCTCCTGCAAGATCATTGGTTTTAGAAGCAACTTCCTTTACCATTTGAGCTCCCATGTTTTCGATAGGATCTTCTAATTCTATTTCTTTTGCAACTGTCACACCATCTTTAGTGATAGATGGGCCTCCAAAAGATCTGTCAATGACTACATTACGTCCTTTAGGTCCTAAAGTTACTTTTACTGCATTTGCCAAAGCATCTACACCTCTTTTAAGTCCGTCTCTCGCTTCTATATCAAAAATTATTTTTTTTGCCATGTCTATATTTTATGAATTAAATGATAGCGAAAATATCGCTCTCTCTCATGATTAAATATTCGTTTCCTTCGTGTTTTAGCTCTGTACCAGCATATTTACCATACAATACAGTGTCCCCAACTTTTACAGTCATAGGTTCATCTTTCGTTCCATTTCCAACAGCTATAACAGTACCTTGTTGCGGTTTCTCTTTAGCGGTGTCAGGTATAATTATTCCAGATGCGGTAGTAGTTTCTGCAGCTTTTTGTTCGATAAGAACGCGGTCAGCTAAAGGTTTAATAGTTACACTCATGTTTTCGTTTTTAATTTTATTAATTAACAATTTGCGAAAAATGTGCCATAGTACTAAGGCTGACAAATTGTATTTTAATTGTAAGTTTTTGACAAAAAAAATGCCAACATGGCTGACATGTTGGCATTTTGTATATGTTGTTAAAACAATTTAGTTGATAGAATCATTGCTAGTTGTTGGAACTACAGCAGCTGCCGGAGTTTCGATGATTTCTCTGTTTTCAATAGTTGTTTCTACTTGTGAATCTTCAGTCGGTGCATTTGCTCCTGTTGGGGCTGCAAAGTTTGATAAAAGAATCAAGGCTAATAAAACAATTGACAAAGTCCAAGTACTCTTGTCTAAAAAGTTAGTCGTATTTTGAACTCCTCCTCCTAGTGCTTGTGTTCCTCCGCCACCAAATGATGAAGATAATCCTCCTCCTTTAGGGTTTTGAACCATTATAATTAGGATCAGCAAAAACGCTACGATCATTATTACCACTAAAAATATTGTGTATGATGTCATGATTTATTTTTTTGTAAATATTTTATTGCTTTAATTCGGTCAGCAAAGAAACTACTTTTTTCTGGATATTTCAAACTTAAAATACGATAAGCTTTTATAGCACTTCCGTACTTCTCCTGTTCTAAGTATACCTTGGCTAATGTTTCTGTCATTAAACGATCGTTACTAGGTGCTTCTTTATGTATTTTTACCTGCTTACTGTCTGACTTTCCAATCCTTGGTATTTTGGGTTTAGAGGCTATAAATTTATCAATTAAACTTAAAGAATCGATCTTTCGAGTGGTTTTCTTAACGGTTTTTTGAACTGATTTTTCTTGTGGTAATGGGGGGAACTCGGTTAAATTCATCCATTCGCTAAAAGAGTGTTCTTCTTTTTTTGAAAATTCAAGTGGAGATCCTATTTGCAGTACTTCTTCCGTTTTTTCAATCAATTCCTTGACTTTTTCTTGTGATTCCTCTTCGCCGATTGCAGGGAAGATAATATCTGAAAAACGCGCTTCATTGCCGCTAGACTTTTCTTGTTTTTTATCCGCTAATTGTTCAATGTTTTCAAAAACAGGGTTAAAACCTCGAATAGGACTTGAAGGTATCGTTGGGGTTTTTGTCGGTTCCTGTTCAGAATTACTTGAAATTCCTAGAGTTACTTCTGTGGTTCCTGCGGGGATGTTCAGTGCTTCTACTGGCGCTGCCTTTTCTTCAACTGTTGCGGTGTCCTTGTCCTCCTGTGTCGTTATTTCTTTAACTCTTGTTAAGGATGGGTTAATAACCGTTGTGGTGATGAAGTCAAACAGCACAGAGCGGTCTGAGGTATGCGCCGCAGTTATTTTTAGGGCTTGGTTGTATTTGTAACTTTTTTGCTGCTGTAGCCCTTTTAAATGGAGTGCACGAGCGGCCTGAAAATAGGGGTATTCTTTGAGGATCGCTTCCAATGCTTCTGTTTTTTCGACAGAAATTTGTTGGGGATTGTTTACTAAAGAATTTATTTCCAAATTTGTCATTTTTTTACCAATTGGCCACTGAGGCATTAAATATATCCTGTGTAATACGTTCTAATATTTCCTCAAAAGCATCGTCTAAAATACCACCAGTTAATTGTGCGTCGGCAGGATAGTCATGATAGAACGAAAAGCTCTTCTCGAAGTTTTTGTTTTCTTCTTCTCTGTTGTAATAACGACAGTTGATGGTGATGGTCAGTCTGTTTTGTGCAGCTGTTTGCTGTGCAGTGGCTGTCATTGGGTTAATTCTATACCCTGTTATTTCTCCTTCAAATTGTAAATCACCATTGGCTTTTACTAAATTTAAATTTGTTTGTGTCAAAAATAAATCTTGTAAGTCTTGTGTGAATTTTTGACTCAGTCCAGGTTCTACTAAAGTAGCGGTATTTGGGAAATAATCAATTTGTATGGTCTTTGCGTTTCCAGTGTCACCTCCGGTAAAGGAATAGATGCCACAACTATTAATAGTGATGACGGTGATGATAAAAAGGCTGAGGATAATTATTTTTTTCACAATTTCGGGTGTTATTTCAACTGAAAATTAATATTATTTTAGTGGATTATAAATCGTATTGTTTTATTTTACGATAAAGTGTGCGTTCAGAAATCCCTAATTCCTTGGCAGCCAACTTTCGTTTTCCATGGTTTCTTTCGAGTGATTTTTTTATCAGTTCTACTTCTTTTTCATGAAGTGATAAGGACTCATCCTCGTCTATAGCTTCTGCAAAGTCAAACGTTTTATTTCCTCCGTAATTTTCATCAGGAATAGAAAGTACTTCGATTGGATTTTGAACTACAGGTAAATACTGCTCTTGTTCTTGATGTATTTTTTGAATTAACTGGCTGTTTTGCTCTTTCACTTGACCTGTGTTTTCTCCTTTCATCAAATCTAAGGTTAGCTTTTTTAGGTCATTGATGTCGTTACGCATATCGAACAAGATTTTATACATAATCTCTCGTTCATTGGCAAAATCACTATTACTAGTGGTATTAGAAATAACAGAAGGGAAATTATCTTGCTTTTTAGGCAAGTATTCCTTGAGTTTTAAACCATCAATAGTTCGTGTTTCTTCTATGACCGATATTTGTTCTGCGATATTTCGCAATTGTCGTATGTTTCCTGGGAAACTGTAATTTACTAACAATCTAATGGCATCGTCAGACAATCTAACCGTAGGCATTTTGTATTTTTGAGCAAAATCGGAAGCGAATTTTCGGAACAATAAATGGATGTCTTCTTTTCGCTCTCTTAAAGGAGGGAGGTTTATTTCTATCGTACTTAATCGATAGTATAAATCCTCTCTAAACTTCCCTTTTCCAATAGCTTGATGCATGTTTAAATTGGTCGCAGCTACAATTCTAACATCTGTTTTTTGAACGCTTGAAGATCCCACTTTTATAAATTCACCATTTTCTAATACACGTAATAGGCGTACTTGGGTGGTGAGTGGGAGTTCTCCTACTTCATCTAAAAATATAGTCCCACCGTCGGCCACTTCGAAATAACCTTTTCGGGTTTGAATAGCACCCGTAAAGGCGCCTTTCTCGTGCCCAAAAAGTTCACTGTCAATAGTTCCTTCGGGAATAGCTCCACAGTTTACGGCAATGTATTTTGCGTGTTTCCTGTAGGAAAGTTGATGTGTGATTTTAGGAATACTTTCTTTACCTACACCACTTTCTCCTGTTACCAATACAGAAATTTCGGTTGGGGCAACGCGAATTGCCTTTTCGATGGCGCGGTTTAAATGCGGATCATTTCCGATAATTCCAAAGCGTTGTTTCACAGTTTGTAGTGATTCCATATCTGTTATTTTTTTACTCCTATTAGTGTTGCTGATGTACAATCTTCAATTAGTACATTTACAGTGTCACCTAATTTTTCATTGTCTTTTGGGAATACAATCACACAGTTTTGTGAATTGCGTCCTTTCCAATGTGCGTCAGATTTTTTACTAGTTCCTTCTATTAAAACTTCTACTGTTTGACCAACAAACGCCTTAGTTCTGTACGCACTATGCGTTAATTGTAATTGGATGATTTCGTTTAATCGACGTTTTTTTACATCGTTAGGAACATCATCTGGCATTTTTTTAGCTGCCAATGTGCCTGGTCTTTCTGAATAAGCAAACATAAAACCGAAGTCGTATTTTACGTATTCCATCAATGATAAAGTATCTTTGTGTTCTTCTTCTGTTTCTCCACAAAATCCAACAATGATGTCCTGAGAAATTGCACAATCAGGAATAATTGTACGTACATTATCTATCAATGTTAAATATTCTTCTCTGGTATGTGCTCTGTTCATTCGTTTTAACATATCTGTATTTCCACTCTGAATAGGAAGGTGGATATGTTTACAAATGTTTTTGTGTTTTGCCATGGTGTGTAACACGTCTAAATTCAAATCTTGAGGATTTGAAGTAGAGAATCTAAATCGCATATTCGGATACTTTACAGCAACCATGTCTAATAAGTTTGCAAATCCTACGGCAGTAGCTTTTGCAATATCAGTGGCGTTTTTAAAGTTCTTTTTTAAACCTCCACCATACCATAAATAACTATCTACATTTTGTCCTAATAAGGTAACTTCCTTAAAATTGCGTTCATGTAGGTCTTGGATTTCTTTTAAGATACTTTCTGGATCTCTACTGCGTTCTCTTCCTCGGGTAAATGGAACCACACAAAAAGTACACATGTTATCACAACCTCTTGTAATTGATACAAAGGCGGAAACTCCATTAGAGTTTAAACGGACTGGAGAAACATCACCGTACGTTTCTTCGGTAGATAAGATTACGTTTATAGCATCTCTTCCTTCACTTATTTCTTTTAATAAGTTAGGTAAGTCGCGGTAGGCATCTGGTCCTACTACAAGGTCTACTATTTTTTCTTCTTCTAAGAATTTAGTTTTTAAACGTTCTGCCATACATCCTAAAACACCCACTTTCATTCCTGGGTTAATTCTTTTGATGGCATTGTATTTTTCCAATCTTTTACGGACTGTTTGTTCTGCTTTTTCACGAATTGAGCACGTGTTTACTAAAACAAGATCGGCTTCTTCCATTATTTGTGTCGTATTGTAACCTTCCTTAGTTAGGATGGCTGCAACAATTTCACTGTCGTTCATATTCATCTGGCAACCAAAACTCTCGATATACATTTTCTTTGTATTCCCAGTTACTTGCTCAGTGATTAATGACTGTCCTTGGTGTTTTTCTATTATTGTTTTTTCGGTACTCATGTTCTTTTCAAATATGGGGCAAAGATAAAACCAATTATTCGAAAAGATGACAGGTTGGCAGAAAATTAACGTTGGTTTTTATTAAATTCTATTAAAAATGTGCGCTTAAAATGTGATATTAAAAAAAATCTCATACTTTTGCGATTAGTAGAAGTTTAAGAATAGGATAGTATGCGTTCGTTTTATAAAGTAAAGCCAACGTTTGAAAAATGAATTTATGGCAAAAAATTTAGTTATAGTTGAGTCACCTGCAAAGGCAAAAACGATTGAGAAATTTCTTGGAAAAGATTTTCAAGTAGAATCGAGTTTTGGACATATTGCAGATTTACCGAAAAAGAATATTGGAATTAATGTAGAGACGGATTTTCTTCCTAACTACGAGGTTTCACCGGATAAAAAAGCAATTGTTAAGAAGTTAAAAAGTTTGGCTAAAAAAGCTGATATGGTTTGGCTAGCAAGTGATGAGGATCGCGAGGGAGAAGCGATCGCTTGGCATTTGTCAGAACAGCTAAAATTGACGGACGACAAAACAAAACGGATCGTATTTCATGAGATTACAAAATCGGCTATTTTAAAAGCGGTGGAGAATCCAAGAGCGATTGATTATAATTTAGTAAACGCGCAACAGGCACGTAGAGTATTAGACCGTTTGGTTGGATATGAATTGTCACCTGTGTTGTGGAGAAAAGTAAAAGGAGGCCTGTCTGCAGGTAGAGTTCAATCTGTGGCCGTACGATTAATAGTAGAACAGGAAAGACTAATCACCGATTTTACACCTATTGCTTCTTATAAAGTGATGGCAGAATTTTTAACCCTTGAAGGTAAAAAATTAAAAGCGAGCTTGCCTAAGAATTTTAAAACCAAAAAAGAGGCACAAGAGTTTTTAGAGTCTTGTTTAGACGCTAGTTTTGAAGTGGCTGATTTGACAAAGAAACCTGCAAAGAAAACGCCTGCTGCACCATTTACTACTTCTACTTTACAGCAAGAAGCTGCAAGAAAATTATATTTTTCTGTGTCTAAGACCATGACCATGGCACAGCGTTTATACGAAGCCGGTTTAATTACTTATATGAGAACGGATAGTGTAAACTTATCCAATGATGCAAAAAATGCAGCCGCTCTAGAGATTACAGATTCTTACGGAAAGGAATATAGTTTTCCTAGAGATTTTAAAAATAAAACCAAAGGTGCTCAAGAAGCGCATGAGGCGGTAAGACCTACGGAGATGAATCGTCACACGGTGTCCGTAGATTATGACCAGGACCGTTTGTACAGCCTTATTTGGAAACGTACGATTGCTTCTCAGATGAGTGATGCGCAATTGGAACGCACCAATGTTAAGGTAAAGAACAATCATAATAAAACATTATTTTCTGCAAATGGAGAGATGATTAAATTTGATGGATTCTTAAAAGTATACCTAGAAGGTACAGATAATGAAGACGAAGAGCAAGCAGGAATGTTGCCTAATTTAAAAGTAGCAGAAGCCTTAGATGTTCAGTTTATTTCCGCTACAGAACGTTATTCTAAAGCGCCTTATCGTTTTACAGAAGCGTCATTAGTAAAGAAATTAGAGGAATTAGGAATTGGAAGACCTTCTACTTATGCACCTACTATTTCTACAATTTTAAAAAGAGAATATGTAGAAAAGGGAGCCGTAGAAGGAAAAGATAGAGACTATAATCAATTGTTATTGTCGGGTGTTGAAATTTCTGATAAAATATTGACGGAAAAAGTAGGTTCGGATAAAGGGAAGCTTATTCCTACAGATATAGGGAATATTGTAAACGATTTTTTAGTCGCCAATTTTTCTGATGTTTTAGATTTTGGGTTTACCGCGAGAGTAGAGGCCGATTTTGATGCAATCGCAGCAGGTAAAGAAGACTGGACTGCTATGATTAAAGAATTTTACGCGACATTTCATCCGCTAGTAGTAGACGTGGCAGCCAATGCAGAACGTGCAAAAGGAGAGCGTTTATTAGGCGTGGACCCAGAAAGCGGGAAAAATGTATATGTGCGTTTAGGACGTTTTGGTGTGATGGTTCAAATAGGGGAAGCTACCGATGAGGAGAAACCTAAATTTGCCAGCTTACAGCCAAGCCAATCGTTGAATACCATTACTTATGAAGAAGCAATGGATTTGTTCCAATTGCCAAAAATGGTTGGAGAATTTGAAGGACATGAAGTAACAGTTGCTAATGGGCGTTTTGGTCCTTATGTAAAATACGATGCCATGTATGTATCTATTCCGAGAGATGAAAATCCGATGGATGTAGATTTTGACCGTGCAGTGGAATTGATAAAAGAAAAACAAATAGCAGATGCACCTATAGCCACTTATGAAGAGTTACCTGTTCAAAAAGGGGTGGGGCGTTTTGGACCATTTATTAAATGGAACGGAATGTTTATCAATGTCAATAAAAAATACGATTACGACAATTTAACTTTTGAAGATATTACTTCTTTAATAGAAGATAAGAAACGTAAAGAAATTGAGAAAGTAATTCATAATTGGGAAGAAGAAGGTATCCGTGTAGAAAAAGCACGTTGGGGTAGATTTAACATCTTAAAAGGGAAAGTGAAAATCGAAATGCCTAAGACTACCGATGCTAAAGCATTGACTTTGGAGGAAGTAAAAGGAATTATAGAGAAAAATGCTCCCAAGAAAAAAAAGGCAGTAAAAAAGAAACCTGCAGCTAAAAAGAAAACAGTCGCAAAAAAGAAACCTGCGGCCAAAAAGAAAACTGTAGCGTCTAAGGCGAAAAAGAAATAATTATTGCTATCTTGCCTCTAAATTTAGATTTGACCCCTCTGATAATACTATGGAATTAGACTTTTTAAAGCCAGTGGATGCTGGTATAATATCTATATCAAAAAATGCTTTAGGCAATAACCTTTCCGAAGTGCTGTTCATACACACGGAAGAGGGAGGTATGCCTGTATTAGAAGGGGTGAAAATTGCTATTGTAGGTGTTTGTGAAGGTAGAAATGCTGTAGAAAATCACGAAGCAGGGAGTAGTTTTTTGTCTGTTAGAAAGCATTTATATGGTATGTTTCCAGGGAACTGGGGACTAAAAGTGGCAGATATAGGGGATGTGATTCCTGGGGATACTGTTGCCGATACTTATTTTGCTGTTCAATCTATACTATCATCACTTTTAAAAAAAGGAATTATCCCTTTGATATTAGGCGGAGGACAAGAATTAACCTATATAAATTATAGGGCTTACGATGCCTTAGAACAGACGGTTAACCTAGTGACTGTAGATAATAAATTCAATTTAGGAGAACTAGATAAGCCTATCGATTCTAGCTCGTTTTTGACTCGGATTATTATGGACGATCCCAATAATTTGTTTAATTACTGTAACCTAGGTTATCAAACTTTTTATAATTCTCAAGATGAGATAGATTTACTCGAAAACCTTTATTTTGAAACACATAGACTAGGGGAACTATTGCATAATATAGAAATTGTAGAACCTGTATTGAGAGATGCTGACATTGTAAGTTTTGATTTATCGGCTATTAGAAATTCTGATGCACCGGCAAATTATAACGCGTCTCCAAATGGTCTTTCAGGAACGGATGCCTGTGCAATTGCACGCTATGCAGGGATTAGTGATAAAGTAACCTCTTTTGGGATTTATGAATTTAACCCAGTATACGACAGTAAACAGATTACAGGACAGTTAGTCGCTCAAATGATATGGTATTTTATAGAAGGTGTAAATTACAGAGCAAATGATTATCCTTTTGGTATTTTAGCGGATTATCAAAAATATATCGTTCCGAATGAAACCGAAACCTTGAACTTTTATAAAAGTAATAAAAGTGGACGCTGGTGGATGGAAATTAATTTGAACGAAAATAATAAATTTAAAAGACATGCGTTAATACCATGTACCTATCAAGACTATTTAAGTGCAACCGATCAAGAACTTCCAGAACGATGGATGAATGCTTGTAAAAAGTTAGCTTAAAATAATTTGATTTGGATACAATATATTTAACGAGATATTGTTTAACAGAAGAACTAAACACAAAGATAAATTGACATCAAACGTTTTACCTCAATTTGAAAAGAAAAGTGTAATTATGAAGAAAATTGCAATATTTATTGTGCTCATCTCAGTATTGTATAGCTGTGGCTCTAACGATCARGGAGAATTAGTGGGTGTAAAARCCAAAAGTAAATGGTAYTCCATGAARCCTTATGGWATGTCCCTTATTCCTGGTGGYTCYTTYACTATGGGGAAACAAAGYGARGATGTAGCWGGAGCYTTTAAYKCRCCTACGMGAACMGTTACWGTACGWCCWTTTTACATGGATGAAACCGAARTYACCAATAGTGAGTATAARGARTTTGTACATTGGGTACGTGATTCWATTGTACGTACWAAATTGGCCATTTTAGCMGATGARATGAACGGRGATAATGCAGATGAMAAAGGWGGRRTTTTAGAAGACTATCAATTTAAAGTGYTRGAYACTGCGGATATGAGYCCTTATCAAAAATAYATGATGGATAACTATGGKAGTTAYGGWGATGTAAATTCACCWACYATGGGMCGTGCYTTAAATTGGGATGAGAATTTAGTCTGGGCTACCGGTGATTTTCCTGATGTATACTATGCGGAAATCATGGATACGATGTATGTAAATTTGGATAATAGTTTTGATGGTAGACGTTTATTGGATACCGACAAATTACAATACAAATATTATTGGTTAGATCGTGATGATGCCGCTCGTAAGAGTGGAAATCGTAAAGATTTTATCAAGTCAGAAACAGTGAAAGTATATCCTGATACGACGGTTTGGGTAAAAGATTTTAATTACTCGTACAATGATCCGATGCATCAAGATTACTTTTTCCACGAAGCATACAATGATTATCCTGTAGTAGGTATTGCTTGGAATCAAGCAAAAGCTTTTTGTAGCTGGAGAACGAAAAAGAAAAATGATTTTTTAAAATCTAAAAAGAACCCTAGCTCTGTACCTTATTTCAGGTTGCCAACAGAAGCAGAATGGGAATATGCTGCTCGTGGTGGATTGCAATATGCACAATATCCTTGGGGTGGTCCATACACTACGACAGATAGAGGTTGTTTCTTAGCCAACTTTAAACCTAGTAGGGGAGATTACGCAGTCGATGGTGCCTTGTATACTATGGAAGCGAAATCGTATAATATGAACGATTATGGTTTGTATAATATGGCAGGTAATGTGTCGGAATGGACCAATACAGCCTTTAATGAGGGGTCTTATTATATTGGATCTACGATGAATCCAAATGTAGAGGATAGAAAAAATAAAAGAAAAGTAATTAGAGGAGGTTCATGGAAAGATGTAGCTTTTTTCTTAGAAGTAAGTACAAGAGATTATGAATATGCAGATTCAGCCCGAAGTTATATTGGGTTTAGAACAGTACAGGACCATTTAGGAACTAATTTAACAGGAAAATAATTACCCCACAAAATAAATAAATATGGCACAGTCAAAAACGAAAAAGAAATTAATGAATATAGCCTATAATATAGGCGCATCTATCGTAATCTTAGGAGCATTATTTAAGATATTACACTGGAAAGTAGATGTTGGAGGCGTTGTTATAGGTGGAGGAACTTTATTAGCCATCGGATTAATTGCAGAAGCATTAATATTTTTCCTTTCAGCATTTGAATCTGTAGACGATGATCTAGATTGGTCATTAGTGTACCCAGAATTGTCTGGAGGAGCACAAAAAGCAAGAGCTTTGGATGTAAATCAAGCGAGTGAAGCACAAGGATTGTTGTCTCAGAAATTAGACGAAATGCTTATAGAGGCGAAACTAGACGCGAATATGATGAGTAGTCTTTCTACCAGTATTATGAATTTTAAAGGAGCCGCAGAAAACATTGCACCAGCAGTAGATTCTATTGCAGCGACTAATAAATACAGCGAGCAGTTGTCTTTAGCAGCAGCACAAATGGAATCGTTAAATAGTTTATATAAAGTTCAGTTAGAAAGTACTGCACGTCAAACCGATATCAATGCTCAGTTTGCTGGAAATGCTGAAAAATTACAGGTTCAAATGGAGAGTTTGACTAATAATTTAGCCTCATTAAACGGTGTGTATGGAGGAATGTTAACCGCAATGTCAAGTAAAAATTAATTAGTACTAACATAAAACCTAAAACTAATTAATTATGGCAGGAGGAAAACTTTCATCTAGGCAGAAAATGATTAACCTTATGTACTTGGTATTTATCGCAATGTTGGCGTTAAATATGGGTAAAGAAGTGTTATCTGCTTTTGGTAATATGAATAATAAATTAGTAGCTGCAAATATTACAGCAACTACTAAAAACGCAAAAATATTGGGGACCTTAGCTTCTAAAGCGAGTGATCAACCAGATAAGTATACTAGTTTGTATAAAAAAGCGACAAGCGTTAATGCAATGTCGTCAAGTTTTTATACCTATCTAGAAGAATTAAAGAACAAAGCAATGGCAGGTGTTGCAGAAGAAGATTTACAAAATTTTGAAACCATGGACGCTTCGGATGTCGTGGATCAATTATTTTTTAATGGGGATCAAATAGCACCACAAGGAAAAGAGTTTATATTAAAAATAGAAACTTATAAAGCCGAAGTATTAAAAGTTATTGGTAATAATGAGGTCTTGCAAAAAATTGTAAATGCTCGTTTTGATACTGCTGACACCCAAGTAAAAGGGGAAGGTACTCAGCCATGGATTAATAGCCGTTACGAAGGCTTTCCATTAATTGCAACTGTTACTAGTTTAACACAGATGCAGAATGATATTAAATCTACAGAATCAGAAATCTATGAAACCTTATTAGGAGGTCAAATGGAAAGTGATGTTTCTATGACTAACTATCAGGCAATTGTAGTGGCAGATAAAACGGCTTATTTTGAAGGCGAAACCTTTAGAGGTAAAATATTCTTAGGAAGAAATGACCCTTCATTAAAAGCAGAACGTGTTATTGTAAACGGACGTAAAATTCCTGAAAGTGCGATTCAAGCAGGACAGGTAAATTTGAGTTTTAGAGCAGGTAGAGTAGGAGAAAATAAAATCAAAGGAAAGTTTGTCTTTATGGAGAATAAAGAAGAAGTAGTCATTGATTTTGAAAGCTCTTATGCTGTAATTCCAAAACCAAACGGAGCGGTAATATCAGCAGATAAAATGAATGTAGTTTACCGTGGGGTTTCAAATCCTATGACAATTTCTATTCCTGGTATTCCTGATAATAAAGTAAGAGCTACTGCTAATGGATTGTCTAAAGTAGGAGGTTCTGGTAAATATACCATGAGTCCACAAGGAGGAAGTGAAGTGACAATTAATGTGTCTGGAAGTTTACCTAATGGAGATAATGTATCGAGTTCTATGTCTTTTAGAATTAAAGATATTCCGGCACCTGTTACCACCATTAGAAAACAAAGTGGTATGATTCCAATGCCTAAAACAAGTATAGGGAAATCTACTATCGGTGTTGAATTACCAGATTTTGTGTTTGATTTAAAACTAACAACTACTTCGTTTAAAATAAGAGTGCCAGGACAATCTACTGTGACTGTAAGAGGGAATAGAATGAATGCCCAAGCAAAAAAGGCAATTAGTAAAGCTAAAAGAGGTGATATAGTTTCCATTTTTGATGTGAAATGTAGCCTTGTTAATGGAGGTGGTTATCGTATGAAAACTGCGGCTCCGGTGAGTATAGAAGTACAATAATATTATTTAAATAGATCATAATTATGAGAAGGAACGGTTTTGCAACTTTTATGTTAGTACTGTTGGTAGCGTTTGTATCAAATGCACAATCAAATTTGCTAAATGCAACAAAGCCCTCAGAAATTGGTAAAAAAACCAAAGAGCAGTTGGCTATTGACAACGATAAACCATTAGAATATGGATTTATTGATGATAGAGATATCATGTGGTCAAAAACTGTTTGGGAATACATCGATTTGAACGAGCGTATCAATTTACCGTACTATTATCCAATCGATACTGTAAGTGTAGATAAAGATCGTAGGTCATTATTTGACACCTTATTAAGAGGGATTAAAAGTGGTGATATTAGCGAAGTATATGATGATTCATATTTTACGACTAAGTTGTCTAAAAAGGAAGTCATTGCTAAATTAGCACGTGTAGATACTACCGATGCCGGAATTGATGAGTTGAATGCAGGGAATGGAAATATTGAAGAATACATAGATCGTATTGATTTAACAGCCCAAGATATCGAAGGTTATAAAATTAAAGGTTTATGGTATTTCGATAAGCGTCAAGGGGAACTTAAATACCGTTTGTTAGCCATTGCACCAGTTGCTCCAGATGTTCAATTAATGGGACGTGATGATGTAGGACTTTCTGAAAAATTAGCCTTGTTCTGGGTGTTTTATCCAAGTGCAAGAAATACATTGCACAAGATGAAAGTGTTCAATCAGAAAAACTCAGCTTACCCTATCTCTTATGATCATTTGTTAAATGCCCGAAGATTTAGTTATATCATTTACAGAGAGGAAAACATGTATGGAAACAGAGATGTAACTGAATATGTAAAAGGAAATGCCCTGTTCCAAGTGTTGGCTTCTGAAAAGATTAAGAATGTTATCAGAAATAAAGAATTGGATATGTGGAATTACTAATTCCAAAAAAATATATTAGTATAGAAAACTCTTGTGAAAGCAAGGGTTTTTTTATGCCTTACAATGAAATTCTTTCTCTATTTTTGTATCTTTAAACGGAACTTATGAAGGTGGATTATATTATTGTTGGAATGGGATTGGCAGGAATTGCCTTTAGTAAAAAATTACTGGCTGAAAATAAAAGTTTTGTGGTTTTTGAAAACGAATCACAGCATTCATCTGTGGTGGCTGGAGGGATGTATAATCCCATAGTTTTAAAACGATTTACGCCTGTTTGGGATGCCGAAAATCAATTAAAAATAGCCCTTCCTTTTTACCGAGAATTAGAAAAAACCTTACAAGGAGAGTATAATTATCCCTTGCCTATTCACCGTGTTTTTAAATCAGTTGAAGAACAGAATAATTGGTTTGTAGCCTGTGATAAGCCCTTGATGCAAGAGTATATGTTGCCAAGTGTAGGAACGGATAAAAACCCTGCCTTAGTGACTGATTTTGGCTATGGGAAACTTGTAAAGACAGGACGGATAGATACCAAAAC
>NVRM01000148.1 GCA_002400885.1 Flavobacteriaceae bacterium | reverse complement strand
CCGTAAGGCTGCTGCTGATGCAGTAAAGAACGAAGCTATTAAAGTTGCTGCAGACGCGAAAGCTGCTGTTGAAGCTGCTGCTGCCAAAACTGAAGAAGCTGCTGAAGCTCCAGAAAGTATTGACGACGCACAAAACGCTGCTGAGTAATTCGTACACAAAAAAATATCGAGGATGCATAAAAAAGATTGTTTTTATTTAGGCAAAATCGTTAGAAAACACAGTTTTAGAGGAGAGGTGGTTATTAAATTAGACACTGATGAACCTGGACTGTATCAAAATTTGGAATCAGTTTTTGTCCTTTTGGGCGGAAACTTGATTCCTTTTTTTATTGAGGAATCTTTGTTACAAAAGGGGAATCAATTAAGGGTACGGTTTGAAGATGTTGATAGCGAAGAAGATGCTGATAATATACTAGGAAGTGGTATTTACATGCCATTGACCATGTTGCCAAAACTAGAGGGAAATAAGTTTTATTTTCACGAAGTAATAGGCTTTGAGGTAGAAGATGTAAACGAAGGATCCGTAGGGATTATTGATGGAATAAATGATAGTACTGCGCAAGCACTCTTTGAAATAAAAGATGGTGATACAGAAATTCTAATTCCTATGATTGATGAGTTTATTGTGAAAATAGACCGTGAACATAAAAAAGTAGTCGTGAAAACTCCCGTTGGTTTGATCGCTATGTATAAAGATATTTAATTGAAATTAATGAAACCTTTTCAGTTTAAAGAATTTAGTGTAGCGCAGGATAAAACAGCGATGAAAATAGGTACAGATGCGGTGTTATTAGGTGCTTGGGCTCGAATTGCTGATTCCGTGTCTAGTATTTTGGATATAGGAGCAGGTACCGGAGTTATAGCCTTGCAAATGGCACAACGTTCAGATGCTGAGTTGATTGATGCTGTGGAAATAGAACCAAATGCTTATGAGCAATGCGTGTCTAATTTCGAGCAAAGTGATTGGGGAGACCGCTTATTTTGTTACCATGCTGCTTTAGAAGAAGTAGTGGAGGAAATAGAAGAGCCATATGATCTAATTGTTTCAAACCCTCCTTTTTATACCAGTACTTATAAGGAACTCGAAGCGGAAAGAGCCATGGCGAGGCATACCGATAGTTTATCTTTTGAGGAACTATTAAAGGGATGTTCTGAAATGTTATCTGATAATGGAGAATGTGCTTTTATAATTCCTTTTGAACATGAAAGTTGTTTTTTAGACATTGCTAAAAAATATGATTTATTTCCAAACAGAATTACAAGGGTAAAAGGAACGGAAGAGTCTCTAATAAAACGTAGCATGCTACAATTGTCTTTTACGAAAGCTGTTGTGGAAATGTCGAATTTAACGATCGAGATTGAACGTCATGTGTATACAACTGACTATATTGAATTAGTCGCTCCTTTTTATTTAAAAATGTAAACTAAAAAAAAGTCAATTTCTAGTTTTATAGGTAGAAATTGACTTATCTTTTAGGATGTCTATACGTTTTCTGCTTTTACATGCCCCCAGTTTTCACCGGATTTAATACGCCATAATTGCATTTCAGAAACTCCAAATTGTTTGGCAAGAACTTTTAATCTTGTCTTTCTATTAGGGTCTGCTAATTTTCTTTTTATCAACTTTACAGTCGTCTCTGATAATTTAGAATACTTAGGTTTTCTAAATTTATTATCAGGATTCATTGTGTGGTGTAAAGATAATTCTGCCTGTGTAGCCCATTTTAGATTGATCACATTATTATGGTATTTTTGAAAATCTAAATGAATCACAAACTTCGCTTTTTCTGGTTTGTCCAAAAATAATTGAGCGACTATTTTATGTACATATCTACTGGTAGTCTTTCCTGTGTTGCGTCTTGCGTGGATGGTTTTGTAGCCATTTACTTCACTACCGTTTATGAGCGTTCCGTGTTCGGTGTCAAATTTAAAAGATTTTATGCGTCCGTAATTTGAAAACTCATAGCGTTCGTTCTCATTCCAATCTTCTTCATAATAGGTTTTCCATATTTCAGGAAAGCTGTAGTATTCCATGTAAGGGTGTTTTAGGGAAAAGGAGCTTAATTTTAGGGAATTAATCTCCGTGACTGTTTGTTGCTGGAAAGGTACGCCCAAGGAATGTGAAATAATATGACATTTGTTGGTTAGGCTAAGTTATTACTAATTTAAAGGAGGGTTTACTGCTAATTTAGAATGGCTTAATTTAAGAGAAGTTCTTGGAGATGTTTGGATTAGTTAATTTGAAGAGTATTTTCATCAGTAGATCAGTATCATTTGTACCAACTAATAGCGTACGTCCTTTGTTTTTGGACGGAATTAAAAGAGCCATTCCTACTTTTACATTATAGAGCATACCGTATGGAGTAAGTCTAATCCCAATTCCATAATACCAAGGAATGGAAACTTTTTTCACATCACTCATTACAATGTCTTTTATGAGAATGGAGTTTTTAATTAAACCAATACCTAAAGTAACTGTAATGTGAGTGTTGTCTATGGTTATTTTTAATCGATACATTAATAAAATGATACCGATAAAAAAGAGCTGGACAATAAGGCTTACAATTAATGGGATAGGGGAGGTACCCCATTTAAAATAATAAGAAATTCCTATGCCTATCACACCAAGGAGCATCCCTCCAATAATTATAAAACTATAACTCGTTTTTGAATAGTGAATGGTAGACATAGGAAATTTGTTTAGTGAGTTTTACGCTGTTTCGTATCCTGTATTATAGCCCAAATAAGGCACGTTTTTTTCTGTAAAATTGATGCCGTAATTTTCCAATTCTTTTAAAATGGGTTCATACACATTTTTATTGATAGGCATTTGTACCCCAGGGTCAGATATTTCTCCATTTAATATTTTTAAAGTGGCAATGGCCACGGGTAATCCTACTGTTTTTGCCATGGCAGTATAGGTTTGATCTTCTCCCATACATACCATGCTGCTGATGATTTGATGTTGTTTTCCGTCCTTTTCATAGCCCAATAAATGCTGCATTACAATCATATCCTTATCGTCTTCTTGTAAGGTCCATTTATCTTTTAATATTTTTTCTAAAATTTTGGCAGGCGTAGCATTTTTAAGTACTACCTTTTTATAAGGATTAAAAATATCCAGTTCTAATAGTTTTTCCCAGATAATATCGTCTTGGTCTATTTTTAAATAATGACGTAATTTTAATTCTACGGAGTCACTTTGGTTATAGGCTAAGAAGGAGTTGGTGAAATCTCTGTAACTCATATTTTCAGAATCTTCTATGGTATAGCTATCGTCTGTCATTCCAAGGATTACAAAGATGTTCCATGCTTTAGAAAAACCGACCCTACGCATGGTCCCTCTGTACATGGTTAAAATATCTTCTAATCCATAAATTTCTCGGTATTTTAAAGAATCTCTATTGGCATAGCCCTCAAACTTTCCATAGCCATCTATCTTTAAAATTTCCGTTCTTCTAAAGAGTCGTTGGTAGGGGATGTATTTATACTTGCCTTCTTGGATGAATTTTGCAGCACCACCTTGTCCTGCCAACACTACATTTCTGGGATTCCAGGTGAATTTATAATTCCATAAATTATCATCACTTTCTGGAGCGACCAATCCACCACAAAAGGATTCGAACAATAATAGTTTTCCTCCATTGTCTCTAATGCGATCTATCAATTGCATGGCACTCATATGATCTATTCCAGGGTCTAAACCTATTTCGTTCATAAAAGTGAGTCCTTTGGCTTTTACTTGAGTATGTAAGGCCTTCATTTCTTTGGAAATATAAGAGGCGGTCACAAGATTTTTACCAAAAGTCAAACAGTCTTTTGCAACACTTAAATGTAAATGAGCAGGCAGCATAGAAATTACAATATCGGCCTCTTTAATGGCCGTTTCTCTTTGTGATGTATCAGAAACATCTAGGGAAATAGCGCGGCCGTTTGGATGCTTATTTATTTTGTTTTTTGCCAATTCTATAGAGATATCAGCAATTGTTATTTGTAAATTTTCAGCTACAGATTTATTTAATAAGTAGCTTATTAAGGAGGATGCAGACCTACCTGCACCTATGACTAATATATTTCGCATTGTCTAGTTTTTTGTATTACGAAAATACATAATTTGTTTTTGATTATGCAAGTCAAATGCTAGAGGGTTGTTATTTAAGGTATTCTAGTAGCTTTATTGCTTTTTCTCTATCACTGATGTTTACTTCTAGTTTGTATAAATCATAAATTAGGGCTCCATATGTTGCGCCTAAATTATTATTTATAATATAAGCAGGAATCCCATTTTCTTCTAATTTACCTTTTGCTATTTGTACTTGATGATTTTCTTGAGAAGTGAAAATAATCTCTAATTTTCTTTCCGTTTTTTTCATATTCATATGGTTTTATTCATTATTTCTATATGCCAATGTTTCCAAGGCCTTTTTTTCATGAGCCACATCTACTTGTAACTTGTAGCCTTGTACAAAAGCAGTCCCAATGTTAGAATCGATATGTTCGTCCAAAAAATAACTTTCTATACCTGCTTCCTCCAGTTTTGATTTTGCAATATGTATCTGATGATTTAGGTGGGTTGTGAGGATCGTTACTAAATGTTTTTCCATGATGTTTTTGTTTAAAGGTACAAAAAATAAAGTGATTCTGGAGTCTATTGAATTTGTAAGAACTTGCCTTTGAGAATTCATTTTATTCTTGGAATAAATGAATACATTTGTTTTAAATATTAAATAAGATGAGATTAAATTTAAAAATTACCGCCATATTGGGAGCTATTGCAGTTATATTAGGAGCTTTTGGAGCACATGCCTTAAAGGAAACCTTGACTGTAGATGCGTTAAAATCTTTTGAGACAGGGGTGAGGTATCAAATGTATCATGTAATTGTTCTTCTTTTTGTAAATGGCTATCAAGGTTTTTCAAACCAGACAAAAAATAGGATCAGCTATTTGTTTTTTGCAGGTATTAGTTGTTTCTCTGGATCAATTTACGCCATCAGTTTTGGGGTTCCGGCAAAATCAATTTGGTTTTTAACTCCCTTAGGAGGATTGCTTTTAATCTTAGCTTGGGGATATATGCTTATTTCTTTTATGAAATCAACTAAAAATTAATTGATATTTTTTCAAATTAGCAGGTAGATTTATTTGTCGTATTGACAAATAAATCTACATTTGTACCATCATTCTGAAGATAAAGAAGAAAAAACATTTTTTTTGAACTTAAACGAAAACGATTTCGTTGATTTTGAGGAGCTAAGTAATTGTTTTTTTTTCGTAAAATACGAAAACGATTTCGTAACGGTTATATTTTCAGATAGTTAACGTTAAAATTTTGAACGTAACGTTATGAGCGACACTGATACTGCTTGTAATCAGCTGGTTAAGTGTAATAATTGACGTGACAGACATTTTTTATCGAAGTGTGCATTTGAAACTAAGAAAAACAAAAAACAATACAATAACAGATAATAACAATGGAAAAAATACTAAATTCAGTTCAGACCTCTCTTTTGGAATATGGGATTACGGATGTAAAGGAAATTATTCACAATCCATCCTACGAAACATTGTATAAAGCAGAAACGAATCCTTCTTTAGAAGGGTACGAAAAAGGATTTGAAACAGAATTGGGAGCAGTAAATGTTATGACGGGTAAATTTACAGGCCGTTCTCCGAAAGACAAGTATATTGTAGAGGATGCGATTACTAGGGATACTGTTTGGTGGACTTCTGAACGTGCTGAAAATGATAATAAAAAAATGTCTCAAGCTGTTTGGAATGATTTAAAGAAAACAGTGGCGAGGCAATTATCGGACAAAGTATTGTATGTTGTGGATACGTATTGCGGGGCAAACGAGGATACACGATTAAAAGTACGTTTTATAGTGGAGGTTGCTTGGCAAGCACATTTTGTGAAAAATATGTTTATTAGGCCTACGGAAGCGGAGTTAGAAACTTATGGAGAGCCAGATTTTGTGGTGATGAATGGTTCTAAAACCGAAAACAAAAAATGGAAAGAACATGGGTTAAATTCGGAAGTTTTTACCGTATTTAATTTGACAGAGAAAATGCAAATTATTGGTGGTTCTTGGTACGGTGGAGAAATGAAAAAAGGAATGTTCGCCATGATGAATTACTACTTGCCTTTAAATGGTATGGCTGCTATGCACTGTTCTGCTAATAAAGGTGAAAATGGGGATGTAGCTGTGTTTTTCGGTTTGTCTGGAACAGGGAAAACAACCTTGTCTACCGATCCAAAACGTGAATTGATTGGAGATGATGAACACGGATGGGATGATAACGGAATTTTTAACTTTGAAGGAGGTTGTTATGCAAAAACAATCAACTTAGACGGTGAAGCTGAACCAGATATTTTTGGAGCGATTCGAAGAGACGCCTTATTAGAGAATGTAACGGTGGATGCAAATGGGAAAATAGATTTTACCGATGGATCTGTCACGCAAAACACAAGAGTTTCTTATCCAATAGAACATATAGAAAATATTGTAAAGCCTATTTCTAGAGCTGGACATGCAACGAAAGTAATATTTTTAACAGCCGATGCTTTTGGAGTAATGCCTCCAGTATCTAAGCTGACTCCTGAACAAACTAAATATCATTTCTTATCTGGATTTACGGCTAAATTAGCTGGAACTGAAAGAGGGGTTACAGAACCTACTCCTACATTTTCTGCTTGTTTTGGTGAGGCGTTCTTATCATTACATCCGACACAATACGGACAAGAATTGGTAAATAAAATGGAAGAACACAAGGCGAAAGCTTATCTAGTGAATACTGGGTGGAATGGTTCTGGAAAAAGAATATCATTGAAAGAAACACGTGCTATTATAGACAGGATTTTAGACGGTTCTATTGAAGATGCACCCACTAAAATAATTCCTGTATTCAATTTAGAAGTACCTACGGAATTAGAAGACGTACAAACCGATATTTTGGATCCAAGAGATACCTATAGTGATGCTGCTATCTGGGATAAAAAAGCCACAGATCTTGCAGGATTGTTTATAGAGAATTTCAAAAAATATACAGACAATGAAGAAGGAAAGGCACTTGTGGCAGCTGGACCTCAAGTTTAAATTTAATTACTACTAACTAGCGAAAAAAGCCTCCAATTTGGAGGCTTTTTTTA
>NVRM01000147.1 GCA_002400885.1 Flavobacteriaceae bacterium | reverse complement strand
GTTTTATATATTAAGCATAAAACACTCAAATAATAAGAAGACTTTAAACACTAATTATCTGGTTTAATTCTTCTTTGCTAATCTAAAGGAGATGTTTTTCGATGATGAGCCCTCTTTTAAATTCTCAGATTCTCAACAGACTTTATAAGAAAACCATCTCCATTAACGCATTTATGTTAGCAACGCATCTCAATACCATTTTCCATTAATTTCCCCTTTAAAAACTAATAGAAAACCACTTGATATGACGGGAGTTTATCATCGCTATTTACACTTGTTTTTTTGAAATAAAAAACATCAAACTAGACACATCACTTCTACTTTTAAACATGTATGGCTTACTGAAGCTCCGTTGAAGAATGGTTTTTAAATTTTCACCAAGAGAAAAACTGTAACATTTGTATCAAATAACAAAACCAATTATCATAAAAAAAACTACACGAAGATAAATCTCCGTGTAGTACCAAATAATCAACACTATCGATGGGCTACATCGACAAACAAATCTAATGTATCTTTTTAATGTTTTTAAAACTTAAATGCAATTCCTAATTTAGCATTGGCTCCCTCTCCTGCTGGTGATTGGGTTCTTAATACAGAAGCCCATTGTGCACGTGCTGGCAAGTAAAATTCATTCAACATATTATTTACTGCAAACGATACTGTTACGTTCTGTTGTACTGCATAATTGGCAGAAAAACTAAGTAAACTATAACTCTTTACAGGTACTTCTCTATAATTATAACTGAAATTCCCTGCTTTTTCTTGAACATTAAAACGCTCTCTATCTCCTACAAGTACCAACCTTAACGAGGTATTAAACTTTTCCGTTACTGCCACATTTACATATGCTGTAACCTTTGGTGGAGAAATTACATCCCCTCCAATATAAGTTAATTCATGAGGGTTGTCCGCGCTGTGCTTTAATCCTTCTACATAAGAATAAGACCCTCCAAACTGTAATTTATCTTCCAAGAAAGTAAAATCTACAGATACTTCTGCTCCAAATATTTTTTGTGGGTTTTTTGCCATTTCAAACCGATTTTCTTCGTCGTTAAATTTCAAACCAACTCCTAAATTAGAGGTACTATAAAACCCAACTGCTTCAAATTTCACATGCTCGTAAAGCGATAAGAAACCAAGTTCAAAATTGTTAGTTTCTACCGCTTGTAAATCAATATCATTTACATTATTAGCGGTTGCTCTACGCAAGGTTGCACCGATATCTGGTAAAGAAAAACCTTGAGAATAACTTACGTAAGGAATAAAAGCATCGTTTTCGATATATCTAAATCCAATATTAAATGCGGTGTTTTTAAACTTTAATGTCCCTCCTTCAACAGCTACTGACGGATTAAAATTACCATCTCCTTTTGGAGAATACGGTAAAGAATTAAAATCCACTACTTCTAAATTCATATCATCATAGCGTACTCCTACTTTTACCACCCAAGCATCGTTGAATTTAAATTTAGATTGCATATAAGGTGCATAACTAAACATATCTAAATTTGGAACCCATAGACGACCATCTAATAAACCTTGATTGGTTTTATCTTTTAAAATATCAAGTCCGTAGGTAAATGACAATTCGCCTGCTTCAAAATCAAATTTCGAATGGAAATTTGGACGAATTCCAAATTTTTCCGAGTTTACTACGGACTGTCCTCCACCTTCAAAATTTGGAGAATAGAAAAATATATTTTTTGATTTTTGATGAAATACATCCGTTACCAAACTGGTTGTATTATTAAACAGACCATGTAATTGATGTTGTAATTGGGCATTGGTCGTCGTAATCCCTGTTCCACCTCCTACCATTGGATTATCATCCGTTGGTAATACCCCAATTCCATGGATGATTTTATAATCTCCGTCTGCATTAAATACTTCTATACCTCCTATGGTGGCAACATATGGTGATTTCTGACGCGTTTGATAATGACTTACTTTTACTAATAAACTTTGATTGTCTGAAAAATCATAGACCAATTTTGCAAAACCACTTTTAATAGTTGTGTTTCCTAAACTGTAGGTTGGCAATAACACATCGCCATCGGCATCGTATTTATCTCCTGTTTTTTCATAATTTCCAGATACATAATAAGAAAAGTTGTCCTTGCTACCAGAAAGTGATTGTGAAATTCCCCAGCCTAAAGCATCATTATTAAATTTAGCTAAATTTCCAGTTCCCCATACATTGGTACTTCCAGTTACTAGCGTTCCTTTTACAGGTTTTTTAGTGATGTAATTTACAATTCCACCATCTCCACCATTTCCAAAAATAGCAGTGGCTCCTTTAATTACCTCTACACGTGCAATATCAAAAGGATTGATTGTTTTTAAACCAACTTTTGCATTTCTTAGCGGGGTAGATTGTGGCACACCATCTATCATTACCAATAATTGACGCCCTCTTAATGTTTGCCCCCAATTGGAATAAGTACCAGTACTTGGTGCCAATCCAGGGACTGCAAATTCCAAAATTTCATTAATATTGGAAGTAGCTTGTAATAAAGAGGCTAATTTCTTTGTACCAACTACAGTAATAGAGGTTGGAATTTCTGATAATTTTTCAGAACTTCTACTTGCAGAAATTACAACCTCATCTAATTGACTCAAATCATCTTGTAATCGTATATTTAATACGGTAAATTCTTTTGACAACAGCAATGTGTGTCTTTTTGTTTTATAACCAATAGACTGAATTGTCACTTGGTATTTTTGTGGTTTTAAATTAGAAAGAAGGTATCTACCTTCAAAATTAGTAGTTGTTCCTAAGTATTTTGAAACCGAAATTGTAGCACCTACAATACTTACTCCTTGTGTATCGGTAACGGTACCTTTTATATTGTTTTGCGCGTGTACCGTATAAGCCAGCAGGGCAAAACATAGTGATATATATATTTTATTCATCTGTGATTCCTTTAATTTCGGACAAAGATACAAATTATTCTTATTTAGACTCAATTAAAATAACAAAGTTTAAACAACACAATCCACCCCTTCCTTAAGGACTTGTATTTTAAGATTTTAAAGAAATCTTCGATGTTTATTTTAAAAAATAAGGAATCACTTTGGAAAATATTTCAGGAATAACTTGACCAATACCTGTACGAAAAAACAGTAACATTAGGTGAAAAACACCGGTATATTTACCTATTAATTACAGCTAGTAAATAAAAAAAAAGAAGAAACAATTCGACACAAAAACATCTAGAGTATCGCAGTAAAACAGTATTCTAAACACATCCTTTTTAGGGAGTCTACTCCCCTTGCAAGCAGGACTTGCAAATACCACTGGCCTGAATTTCCAATTGCTCAATTTTATAATCTGGGAGTTGTAAACTAGGAAATGCTGTTACTTCTACACAGCTTACCATTTCGCATTGGGTACATTTAAAATGTACATGCTGATGATGATGTACAGTTGCAGAACAATCCGAAAGACATAAGGCATAATTAGCAGATTCCCCAGTCATAGAAATTTCATGAATCAATCCTTTTTCTAAGAAAATTTTTATAGTTCTATATAAAGTAATACGATTGTAATCTTTTAAATCCCTCTCTATAACCGCCATAGGGATGGCCGTTTTGTAGTTCTTAAAAATAGCCAATACCTCTTTTCTAAAAGGAGTTTCACTTAGCTTTTTATCTTTTAATAAATTTGTCATATTTTTATTGCAACATTGTTGCAAATATTAATTAATTGTCTACATTTGCAACATCGTTACAAATATATAAAAAACATGCGAAAATTACATTTAATTATAGGACTATTTTTAGTCTCAATTCACTCCTACGGACAACAATTTATAGGAACTTTACTAGACAAAGAAACCAAACAAGCAATCCCCTATGCAGAAATATACATTATAGATTTAGCAACCGGCACAACCACCAACGAATACGGTATTTTTAAAATAGCACATTTTAACCAGCCACATCTCCAAGTCCGCATACAATCCATGGGCTATGAAGTTTTAAACACTACCCTATTAAAAAGCGCGCTAAATAAGCAAACGTTCTACCTAAACCCAAGTCATTATAATTTAGAAGAAATAATTTTATCCGTTCCCAAAGGACAATTACAGAGTAGTACTACAGTTAATATTGCACACTCTAAAATGGCAACACTACAGCAATCTGCACCCATTTCTCTTGCGGAAGCTATTAGTGAAATTCCAGGGGTGAGTCAAAACACCACAGGAGCAGGAATAGGAAAACCTGTAATTCGTGGATTGTCTGGAAATAGAATTGTAACCTATGCACAGGGCATCCGTGTAGAAAACCAACAATGGGGATCCGAACATGGACTCGGTGTTGGAGAAATAGGGATCGAAAGTATCGAAGTAATTAAAGGTCCCGCCTCCTTACTTTATGGTTCCGATGCCTTAGGAGGCGTACTCTATTTTAAAGACGAGCGGTATACCAAGGACAATAACATTGCCTATTCTATAGGAAACACCTACCTATCAAACACCCATGGATTCCAAACAAATTTGGGATTAAAACTACACAAAAACCGCTTAAAGTTCAATGTATTTGGATCACATGCAAGTCATTCCGATTATAAAACACCAAAATCAGGAAGGGTTTTTAACACCCGTTTTAACGAAAAAAACATTAAGACAGCCATTGGTTTCGATTCTAATAATTGGATTGGTAACCTTAGGTATAGTTATTTAGAAAATAATTTCGGAATTGTAGAAGAGGCTAAATATCAAGATTCTAAAAGCAAAAAACATCAGCTACCTTATCAAAACATTTCGAATCACAGTGTTAGTCTGGACCAATTATTTTATACAGGAGACTCTAAAATTAATATCATCTTAGGGTATACCTCTAATTACAGAAGAGAGTTTGAAGATGACAAAAAACAGCATGCACTCGGATTAAAATTAAATACATTCACCTATAATGCTCGTTGGACCTCTCCTATTTATAAAAAGTATTTCGACTTAGTAGTTGGAGTTCAAGGAATGAAGCAAAAAAACAAGAACAATGGAGAAGAAATATTAATTCCGGATGCCAATACTAGAGATGCTGGAGTATTTACCTTAGGTAATTTCAAACGAGGAAACTTAAATATTCAAGGAGGGATCCGAATGGATGCGCGTCATATTAAAACCAACACCATGCACTCCGAGGAAACTAATTTTCTTGCTCTAAAAAAGAGCTACAATGGGCTTACCTTTTCTTCTGGAGCCATTTACACTTTTGACAAGATAAAATTAAGAGCCAATATTTCTAGTGGTTTTAGAGCTCCTAGTACCTCCGAACTACTTTCTTATGGTGTCCATGAAGGAACCGATAGGTTTGAAAAAGGAAACCGCTTATTAAAAAGTGAAAAAGCAAGACAGATCGATTTTTCGGTGAGCTATCAAAACGATCACATCAACCTATCTATCAACCCTTTTTATAATAAAATAGACAATTATATCTATTTAGCACCTACAGGAAGTAGCATTGACACAAATCCTGTATATGAGTACTTGCAAACCAATGCCTTTTTATACGGAGGTGAGCTTGGCTTCCATTACCACCCTCATTCCGTACACTGGCTACATTTAGAAAGTAATTTATCAACAGTATTTGCAGAGGATAGCAATAATAACGCCCTCCCTTTAATTCCACAAACCAGAATAAATACTACAATAAGCGCCGAGTTTAACAGTAAAAAGAAGATCCGTTTAAAAAATATTTTCATAAAACACCAGTATAAATTCCAGCAAAAAAATATAGGAATTTTCGAAAGCGAAACCCCTAGTTATCACCTTTTAAATATTGGTTGTAATGTAGCAATAAAAACAAAAAGCAATCCTTTAGAAATAAAAGCAGGAGTTAGAAATATAGGGAACACCCACTATATAGACCACCTTTCAAGATTTAAGGAAATGGGAATCCCGAACCAAGGAATTAATTATTATTTAGGAATAAAATTACAGTTATCGACTAAAATATAATCGGTAACAAAAGGTCTCTAAAATTATGTTTTAGGGACCTTTTTATCATTAAATGATGATTGGGTTCTAATAAAAAGTTAATTAACATAGGTTAATAGGACAGGATCGTCATCTTGTATTTAAAATCAGGAACTAACTTATTTAATCTTAATAAAAACCACGAATTTATTACACCTTAAATAATTAATTTGTCTTTTATTTATTTTTTTCTCATATTCGCACCGTACTTCCCCATAAATTCTTTTTTATTTCAATATGTATTGAAACATTTATTCACAACAACTGTGAAATAAAACATCTAACCCATTGAAGTATTATGCATAATAAAATAATCCCTATTTTTAAACTAAGATTGCTTTCTGTTTTTATCTCCCTTTTCTTTTGCACTGAAGCTATAAACGCTCAGGACTGTGCAAATATAGATGATTTCACAACCGTCTGTGTCGGTTCCAGCGTAACATTCCCCGCACAAACAACAGGAACACCTGCAGAAACAACAAACCCAGGAAATGATTATGGTTGTTTAGGATCTACTCCTACACCTTCCTGGTTCTTTTTTAAGGTGGATACAGGTGGAAGTTTAATTATTAATGAAACTAATGACAATAATAAAGATGTAGATGGAGCATTGTGGGGTCCCTTTGATTCTTTAGATGATATCACTACACAATGTGGTTCATATCCTTCTCCAATAGCCTGTGATTACACCGGTAGTTCAACATTTTCATTTAATATTCAAGCAGTAGCAAATAAGTATTATGTGTTATTAGTAACTAATTTTTCCCATGCCCCCACAAATATCACGCTTGCAGACGGAGGTAGTGCCGCGACTACTATCTGTTCTCCTGACATTCATATTAAAAAAACAGTAGATGATTCGACTGTTAATGAATCAGACAATATAACATGGGTCATAACAGCAGAAAACAAAGGAGTACTAGCTGCAAGTAATTTGGTAATTACAGATGTATTACCTGCAGGAGTAACATACACGAGTCACACAGGAGGCACCTATAATTCTGTAACTGGAGAATGGAATGTTGGCAACTTAGCTTCCGGATCAATGGAAACACTTACTATTGTAACAACTTTAAATACAGGTACGGCAGGAAGCACGATTACTAACTCGATAACAGATGTTGTTTTTTCGGAACAACCGGAAGCTAACTTTCACACCGATGTTTTAAGTTCAGAAATCAAAGTATACCCTCTTGCTCCTACGGTGTCAAGCCCTATTATATATTGTCCGAACGCAACAGCCGCCCCCCTAACAGCTACAGGAACCAGCTTGTTGTGGTATACATCCCTAACGGGAGGTGTTGGAACTAGCACAGCTCCAACACCAAGCACAACCACCCAAGGAACTACATCCTATTTCGTAAGTCAAACTGCTGGAAATGGACTTGAAGGTATCAGATCTCAAATAAATATTATAGTTAACGACACTACAGATCCTATCACTCCTACCTTAGCAAATGTTACGGTAGATTGTAATGGAACTTTAATAAGCCCAACAACTACCGATGCTTGTGCTGGAAACATTACTGGAACGACCACTGATACTTTGAGTTTTGTAGAAGGTGGAAGTACCACCATCACTTGGAATTTTAAAGATGGCAATGGGAATGACATT
>NVRM01000146.1 GCA_002400885.1 Flavobacteriaceae bacterium | reverse complement strand
CCCTGAGATGTATTTTAGGTTCTTTTTTAGGTGCTGTTTTAGGAGGTTTAATCTCCGCTTGTAGCGTTGATTTCCGTAATGTTTTTCTAATACTTGTGTGAAAACATAGGTGTTTGTGGATGCTTCTGTGAATTATGTCATGGAGGAATGGAGTTTTATAGCGTCTAGTGTGCCGAATATTTTTGTTGGATTGGTGTTTTCTAAATTTAAGATTGCGGTTGTTATGTTAATAAGCCTAGACCCTAAAATTGGATGGGCTAAATAGGCTGTTACTTCTTCTTCTTCTTCTTCTTCTTCTTCTTCTTCTTCTTCTTCTTCTTCTTCTTCTTTGTAGGAGGTTACAGTTATGAAATAGGAAGGGGTGTTAGTATAAAAATAATTGTTTTTAATTTCTGATTTTTTATTGAATTATCTTGAGTCGTATGTTAAGAGCTCATTTTAAAAGGCTTAACTAATGTTTAGAATTAATGGAGCTTATAACGTTTTAAATTGTACTTTTATAAAGTAAATAAGAGCTTTTAAATACCCCAATTTGGCATGTTTTACTTCCGATTTCGGGTTTAATATTAAATAAATTAATGGAATATTACCTAGAAATAATTATCGTTGTGTTACTACTTACTGTAGTGTTTATGCTTTCGAAAATAAGTAACTTAAAGAAAGAAGTGCTAGAGACGGAGAGTGAAAAAGACAAAGCGGATATTAAAGAAAAACATACAGCAATGGCCTTAGAAAAGGCTAAAATAGAAAACCTTCGATTTACTTTAAATCCCCATTCATTCAAAAACACCTTACAGACAATTGAGCATTTAGCAAAAAAAACCTACAATTCTGTTAATAGTTTATCTGGAATATTTGATTATATGCTTTATGACGCAAAAAATAAATTTGTTCCTTTGAATCAAGAGGTCTCTTTTGCCGTTGAATATTTAAAACTGTACCGATTAAGATTAAAACCAACGGTAAACGTAAGTAAAAAACTAAGCCAAGATGCTTTAAATGAATGGGGTGAGAAGAAGCAAATTGCGCCTCTTATTTTTGCTCACTTTATAGAGAATGCATTTAAGCATGGCGACCTTAACTCTTCTGATTCTTTCATTCAGGTTATTATAGATACCATTGATGAAAATACCTTAGTATATTCTGTAAGAAATAAAATTGCGGAAAAAGCTACCAATAAAAAGGGCGGCTTAGGAAATGGTACTTTTAAGGAAAGGCTAGAATTATTGTATGAAAATAATTTCGAATACGATTATTCAGTAACTAACAATGTGTACACAGCAAATTTAAAACTTACAATTAATGATAAATAAACCGCTTTGCGTACTGTTGGACGACGAATCTTTTGCCTTAGAAGTTTTACGTGATACCATCGAAGAAATTGATTTATTGGAAGTAGAGAGAGCTTATGAGGATCCTGATAATTTTTTAGATGATTTAGATAGTTTGAAATCTACTATTTTTTTCTTAGATATTCAAATGGGAATTTCTGGTACAGAAATAGCAAAGGAGTTGAAAAATAAAACTATTATTTTTGTTTCGGGTCATACTGACTGTATTGTGGATGTTGTAGCCATAAAACCAGTAGATTTTGTAAAAAAACCAATCAAAAAACATTTGTTAAAAAAGGCAATTCAAAAGGCAATTGAAGACCAGAATATTAAAGCAAGTGCATTGTCAACACTCCGAAATACTGATTTTATTGTTTTTAAAAGTCAGGAAGCTAAAAAAGAAGAAATTAAACAAGAAGACATCTTGTACATCGAAACTAAAGGAAGGGATAAGATAGTCTTTTTGCGCGATGACAGTTCTAGGATTGCTAAAGACGTAACTTTAGATGATTTCAGGAATCAACTATCCAGGGATTTTATACAAATTAATAAGAAGCATATTGTGAACTTAGCGCATGTTACTAAGTTGAAAAGTGCAGATTCAATTATGCTTGGGAGTTATAACGAAGAGAAGGAATTAACGATAGGAGATAGCTACAAAGAACATTTTTTTGAAGCGAAACCTCATTTTAAAAATTAGCATTACATAAAAAGGGCATCCTGTTACATAAAATCGCCTCTTTGGGTTTAGCTATTTAATTGAGATGGATAATTTAGTTTATTTGATAAAGAATTAAACTATTTATCAATGAAACCAATTATCCCCAGTATCAACTATCACATTACAAAATCGTGTAATATGAAATGTAAATTTTGTTTTGCAACATTTAACGATTTAGGATGTGTGAAACATGATTTAGAGAAATCAAAAAAAATAATATTTGAAATAGCTAAAAACGGCTTTACAAAAATAACATTTGCAGGAGGTGAGCCAACTTTGGTTAAGGAATTACCTGAAATGCTAAAATATGCAAAAGAGTTAGGTCTAATTACTACGATAGTAACGAATGGTGCTAAACTGTCTGAAAAAGATTTATTAAGTAAATTGTCTCTAAATTTAGATTGGGTAGCTTTAAGTATAGACTCTTTAGATGATGCCGTAAACTTAAAATCAGGAAGAGCTATTAATGGGGGGAGAACTGTACTTTCTGCTTCTTATTTTAAGGAATTAATAGCCAAATTAAAGCAAAAAGATATTAAGATAAAAATTAATACGGTTGTTTCTAAATACAACGTTGCAGAAGACATGAATGCTTTTATTATTCAAACAGAACCGGATAGGTGGAAAATTTTACAAGCCCTTAAAGTAGATGGTCAAAATAATCAGGGAGCAAATGATTTTGAAATAACAAATTCTCAATTCAAGTCCTATCTTAAACAAAACAGTGTCGGCTTATCATCATTAGATAATGCAATAGAGAATACAGAACTTATCAAAGGGAGTTACTTAATGATTAGCCCTGAAGGAACACTGTATGATAATACTGGAGCTTCATATACTTATAGTGATGCTATCACAGAAATTGGATTGGAGGCTGCGCTTAAACAGATTAATTTTGATGTTAAAAAATTTATCGATAGAGGTGGTTATTACAATTATCAAAATGAGAAAAAAAGTGTTGCATAGTTTTTTGCGACTTTCTAAAATAGAATCCCTTTAATGACAATAACTTAAATAACATGAAAAAAACACTCCTTATAGATATGGACGGCGTTTTGGCCGAAAATGATGCTAAGAATTTTAAAAGTAGAAAATATGACATAGGATATTTTATAAATAAAAAACCGATACCTGGAGCTGTAGAGGCTTTTCAAAAATTGACAGATAAATTTGACTGTCATATTGTGAGCACTCCTGTTTGGGGAAATCCTAATTGTTGGAGTGAAAAAAGATTATGGGTAGAAAAACATTTAGGGTCTAATGCATATAAGAAATTAACGCTAACGCATAATAAACAACAGTTTAAAGGTGATTTTATAATTGATGATACTGAAAATTACGGTGTGGGAGACTTTGAAGGAGAACACATTCATTTTGGACAGGGGGAATTTAAGAACTGGGAATCTGTATTAAGTTATTTATTGTAATTAAAAAATGAAATCAATGAAAAGAGGTAAATTTATTGTGATTGAAGGCTTAGATGCTTGCGGAAAAAGTACTATCAGCCAAAAAATAACAGCATATTTTGATGCTGTAATGTTAAATGCTTTGCCGAAGTCTATAAAACCATGGTTGCATACTATTGGAAAAACTGAACATCCTGAGGCTACATTTAGTTACTTTACACTTTGTAATATTATAAAAGCACAGGAAGTAAATTCAATATTAGCAACGGGTAAAAATGTAATATTGGATCGGTATTTTTATTCTACGTATGTATATCATAAACAGATGTTAAATGGTAATGTACCTAAAGAAATGATGGCTATATATAATGAATTACTACAACCAGATTTAGTAGTTTTTTTAGATGTCCCTCAAAAGATTAGGGAAGAACGAATTAGAGGTAGAGCGGTGGAGATACAATGGTATGGAGATGCAGTTAGTCTTAAAAATGATCTTACAAATAGTTATTTTGAAATGTTTAAAGAGTTAAACACTAACGTTCTGATAGTAGATAATTATTCCAATAGTGCAAACGCAACCACAGCCATTATAGTGGATCGATTAAAAGCTATTGGTTTAGATAGCTGTAAATAATTATGCTAGCTCTGAATTAAATGTAGTTAAGAATTTTGATGTTCTGTGAGGTCTACTGTGGTTATAGATAACGTTTGTATGCCTTTACTTTTAGAATGTTTTTCAGCGTTAGGTGTGATAAGCCACGATTATAATTTTAGATTACAAAAAAAACACTCATTAGGTGCTATATGATGCACTTAATGAGTGTTTTTTGTGAATGGAATTAAAACGCCCCTAAATTTGTTTTCTTAAACCCCCTGATAACTCATTTAAAACGATCAGTTACCCTCTAAAACAGTAAGCGAATGCTCTTCAAACTCGTTTCTATGGTATTTATGGAGGTTTTGGAAACTGCAGACAATTCAGCATATACTTTCCAACGATTGGTGATGTCTTTTATCTCATCTATGATTATTGTTGCTTTGTTGATTGATAATGCATTCGCCAATTCCATTAATTCTTTCCTTCCTGGGTTTACATAATTTCCAGCGCAAGCTGTGCTGTGATATCCCTGAGAGGAAGCCGAGAATGTCAAGTCGTATGCTGGTGCAAGTGACCATGTACCTTGAGCATCCATTAAGAACGCAAAGTTCTTCGAATGGTCATCACGGTTATGGGATAGTACATTAAAAACAGCTCTACGGAACATTTGTTGAGCAGCTTGTGCATTATTTGTTATCTTCTTTGCTTGGAAGATTAAATTCCCATAATCAATGCTACTATGCTCATAGTCATCATGAAGAAGTCCTGCGGCTGAAATCATATGAAGCTTATCATTCCCAATACGGTCAAATCGTTTGGTTCCAAAATAGCTATTTCCAGTGTCGCTGTTAAATATCCTACATTCAGACATTTCAATTCCTGAATCCAAGGCCATTTTATAATAGGCTAGTTCTATATTGGCAATATCTTTCGAATCTATAGCTGCAGCAAATTTGACAATCCAATGTTCATAGTCTTTCGGAAGATTAGCGATGCCACTGATAAGTGAATCTGTCTTCGGATTATATCCTGCATAAATTTTTGGTCTAGCTCCACCAGGACTACCTCCTCTTCCGAATAGGTCATCAATTACAGCGCTACTCTCTCCGCTGATTACTTCAGATATATTGTTGTTTAATGTATCTAGATTAATTGCTATGGCTTCCTGAGCCAATTCGACACTCGGTCTGTACTGTAATGCCCCCATGCTATTCTTTCCTGCAAAAGTCAAATGATCCAGCGCATTTAGAGATGCAAGAGCAATCCGATCAGCACTAAGGCGTTTCTTTATGAGTAAGTACCCCCAAGCATCCGGCAAAGAGTCAGAAAATACGCCAAAGAGTCCGTTGAATGCTTTTTCTTGAGTAAACTGAGGATTGTCATCGAACTTTAATTGATTCGGAGAAAGGTTTTTTCCTGCTTTTAAATAAGCATCACTATATTTAAATAAAATATTCCGACCATCTAAAATGAGCTGTCCTATAAGTTCTTCTTTTTTAGAAAATTGTATATATACGTCGAGTTTAGTAACTGCCATAATCAATAATTAAATAAATCTTTTTTCCGTTGCATTTCATTTGCTTGTAATATGGATTCAAAGTCTGTCAGACGCTTAAGCGCTTCACAGATCTTTAGCAATGATTCCAAAGAAATAATACCTGTGGTTTCGAATTTCCGAATACTGGCATAAGCGACTCCAGATCTCTCCGATAATTCTTTTTGAGACATCTTCTCCTGTTTCCTTAAGACGATACTTTTTTTTGATAAAAGAGTCATAATTTCTTTAGGTGATTTTTGATCTCCATACTGTCCCATAATCATACTTAAATTAGAATACGAATATAATAAATTTATATCACAAATGCTATTATAGTAGCAATTTTGTCTTATTTACGATAGGTATTGCTACTATGGTAGCTTATAAATGATTGATCAGAACTAGGGTGTTCAATAAAATAACGTCATTGAGAAGGAGGAACGACTGCGGTAATTATACCAATTACATTTTCAAGTGACGTTTTAGAAATAGAATTATTTTTTGTTCTAGATAGGCGAAAAATCTAAGGAAAGCCTTAGCTATCGTTCATTTTGAATTGTAATTACATGTGTTCGGCTTAGAACTATGAGAAAACGGTACCTTTTCCATAGAACGATTTTCTTCTTGATTCTTTAAAAAAGACATTAAAAGTTTTACTATTTACTATTTACTATGAATTGAATGATGATGCGAAGATATTATTTTCGGGGTTTTTTGATTGTAATGTGTGTTATACTAAACGAAAAATACTGTATTTGTTCAGTATAATGTACATTATGAGTAAATTAAAAAATAAATTATCACCGAAATTAGATCGAATTTTAAGTGAGCTGGGAGAGAATCTTAAGTTGGCGAGACTCAGAAGAAAATTGAGTGAGACACAAGTTTCTGAAAGAGCAGGACACAGTAGAACGACTTTGTATTTAATGGAAAAAGGATCCGATAGTGTTAGTATTGGATCTTATTTGAACGTATTAAATGTTCTAGGCTTGGAAACAGATTTTTTGTTGCTAGCTAAAGACAATGTTTTGGTAGAAAATTGCAAGATTTGAATATTAAAACATATGAAAGATCTCGGAAAAAACGATAAGTCGGGGATCGAGAGTGAAAAAGCGGGATCCAATTGAGTATCTGTTTGATGAAATCTACTGTTTATTTACTGAAAGATATTTTTTATACAAGAATAGCTCTCTCGACTCTAGGATCTCATTTTTTATTTGCGTTAGGGATAGCAGCGGCATCCTTTTTTTTCTTTTAAAAAAAAGATATAGCGGATAGCCCGACCCATGGGGAACGCCCAAAATAGTTGTTTATTAATGGAGGAATTTAGATAGCAGGAAACAACTTTTTTAAATGAAGACTCAACTTTTGTTCTTGACCCGTAAAAACCAGCTACATCTAATTTCACAAAATAAATATATTCATTAGTGCTTTATATGGCACTAATTTGATTGTTTAAAATGGAGTTAATTATTGTGGTAAATAGGTGTATATAAATATATAATTCAGGATTTATGTAATTCTATAAATTATGCATTGAATTATAATAATTCAGGAACTGCTGGGTGACAGACCATAATCAGTGGCACAAATAGAACCGTGGTAGCCGCTGGGATCATGATGGAAATATTTTCAGAGATCAATCTATGTTAGTGCGCTAGTATGAAATTACATTTTTTTTGAGTCCGAGAGGAGGGGGCGATAATACAGTTATTAAATAATTCATTACACTTATATATTTAGATGATGTTACGATCTTAAAATTTCTATCTTTATTAAATGAATAAAACACCTTGGATGAAAGTTATTACTATTTGTTTAATGTTTTTTTTCACCTATTTTTCTTTCGCTCAAAATGAAAATTCAATTTCATTTAATGAAACAGGTGAATTAAAATATAAATTCAAAGATTTTGAAGGTGCTCTTAAAGATTATAATGAATCCATAAAACTTAACCCAGAAAATACGGATGCCTATTATAATAGAGGAATCGTAAGATACAAACTTAATGATTTTGATGGTGCTGTCACCGATTTTAAGAAAGCTATTAAAAACTACACAGCAGCCATTGAATTAAATCCTAAAGATGACGAAGCCTATAACCAAAGAGGTAGAGTGAAATACGAATTAGAGGATAATTTTGAGGAAGCAGTAAAAGACTATAATAAGGCAATAGAATTAAATCCTAAAAATGTTGACGCTTATTGTAATCGTGGATATATCTATTATTTTTTTGGTGAGAG
>NVRM01000145.1 GCA_002400885.1 Flavobacteriaceae bacterium | reverse complement strand
ATTTACAGGTCCAAATTTAGTATCGTCGGTATCTACAGCATTGTCTAAACCATCTTTATCATCGTCTAAACCTGTTAAAGTAATACCTGCTTCTGTAGTGTCATTTGTTTGTCCATTATCAGAGTCTAAATCTAAAAAATCTGGTGTACCATCTTCGTCGGTATCTATAGGACTAAGACCTGATCCATAATTATTTTGTAACCCTTGCGCGTTTACTGTTCCAGAAGGAACAGTATATCCCACAGTAGTTTGTGCTTCTATATTATCAGGTATACCATCGCCATCAGAATCTAGGTCTAAGTGGTTAGGGATTCCATCACTATCTATATCTTTTGGAACAATAACACAAGATAAAGGACTAGCAGCTGCACCAACTCCTCCTAATTCAAAACCACCTGCTGCTTCTCTATTTACAGAGTAATCATGAATATAAACTCGCATGGTATAAATTGTAGAATCTTCTAATTTTAATGGATCAAATATTAGCTCTACCCAATCCCATCCAGCTGACCAAGTACCCTTTACATCTATTGTTTTAGCATCAGCTAGAGTTATAAAGGTTGTGAAATTATCTGTAGAAACTCTAACACTTAGCTTTTGATCTGAAGCTATTGTTCTATTACTTAAATACAATAAAGAATTTAATCTAAAAGTACTCGGTACACCTGTCGTTGTTTTAAATAGAAACTGCATATAATGCCCACTTGCTATTGGATCTGTTACATCTGCACCAGTTTTTGTTACCCAACCAGCATCATTTCCTAAACCATGAGTCATTCCAGGACCAGTACTTTGCTCTAACCCATCTTGAAATGTAGGGTAAGGTCCAAATACATCTTCTGCCCAACCATTTATAGCAGTTTCTTTAGGAAACCACCAATAGCCATATTGATCTGCCTCTTGATTATCTGCACTATTTGTAAGCCAACCAATAACTGCTGGCCCTCTGTTTAAATAATCTGTACATATTGGCTCTTCTACAGTATCCAATATCCCATCGTTATCGTCATCAAGGTCAATAGAATTTATAATACCATCACCATCAAAATCACAATGGTCTCCTGTATTATTTATGCTCGCGCAATCTACAATTACAGGACACCTAGAAGTTCCATCTATTGCTTTATTATAGGTATAAGTACCAGTATAAGTACCATCACCAGAAGTTTCTATACTATTATCAAAACCATTGGCTCCTACATTCGTAATAGGAAACTGAAAATCTATTGAAAGATCCGTCGTTACTCCTGCTTCAAAAGCATCACTACATTCATCACCATCAGAATCTAAATCAAAATGATTAGGGATTCCATCCTTATCTGTATCTATATCACATAAAAATGGAGCAGATATCGTAAAAGTTCCATTTGCATTTCCAGAAGAACTTACAGGTAAAGCTATATCTTCTCTTTTAAAAGTAAAACTCTTAACTTTTGGTAAAGTAATTTCCCAAAGAGAAGCTTTAGGACCAATATTTGCTTTTGCTTTAAATATTATTTTACCCGAACCATTAGATATAATATTTAATTGATTAGTAGGATCTGTTACAATAGCAGTTCCTGTTGTAAAATCCAATGTATATTTTTCTCCTGTATTTAAAACGCCTCCTCTATGTTGAAAACTAGGGGTTATAAAATCCGAGTAATCAAATTTTATTTCCGCAAAATCCCCAACTGTAGGAGTAATACTATTGTTAAATCCAAAAGTATCTATGTTATTATTTATTTGTAATCCCCAATTCCCAGATTTAGCCACAACAGAGATATTGGTTATAGAAATATCCAATACATTCGTTTCCGCTGTTTTCCCACGTATAATTCCTGAACTAGATAAAATAGTACCTGTACTAATTCCTGGAGATTCTAAAACAGTTGATAATCCCCATGATATATCACTAATACAATTAGATAAACCTTCCTCAGTATCCAATATCCCATCGTTATCATCGTCAAGGTCAATGGCGTTTATAATTCCATCGCCATCAAAATCATCGTTGGGTCCGGTATTAGCCAGTGGCAATACAGCTGTAGTATTAGAAACCTCCTGCTCTTTAAAAAGAAAGACTTTAACTGCATCCAACACCTCTTCGAAAAAAGAGCGTTCCTCTTTTTTAATTATAGCTGTTTTTTGATACGCTATCGTTCCGAAGGTATCCAAATACAAAAAACGGTTATTTATATTTAGGTCCAAATAAGCGAACAATCCTTCACCTTTAAAGCTCTCCGTATTTTTTTCTGTATTATTTAAAGACACAAATGTATTTAATGCATTTCCTTTAAAGGGCAATACAAAAAAGACACTCACCAAAAATAATTGTAAAATGATACTTTTTAACGTTATTCTCTTTTTCATAACAAGGTATTATATAATCTATATTATAATTAACCCCCAAAAAAAGTCATTTAAAAAAAACGCATAGCATGTTCTCTTTTAATGATAAATTGAATCAATTTGGGGAATTTGATTTTACATAAATTTGACTTTAAAAAACTAGGATCAAAATCATATTTAGGTTCCTTTTTTACAAGTAACACACGAATTTACAGAAAACTAGAAAAAAAATCACCATCCATTTATTGAAGAAAACAAGTGAATACAACCCTATCCGAACACATAACACGTTGCAATACAGACACAAAGGATGTTTTTACATTTAAAAGACTTTTTACAAACAATTACATATCAGACACTTATGATGAACAAATGTTTAAAAAACAAACCTCGTTTAAAGTACTTTATCCTTTTGAACACAAAAACCTAGCTCTAGTATCGTTTTTATTTTCAGAAAAGCAGTAGATACTATTTAATTCAACTTATCAAAAAGAAGCAACAGAGGTTTTTAATTTTAATAAGATGGTTCCCTATTTAGTAGTAAATAATTAGTGACTATCGCTTTTCGATATTTCTAATTATAAAACCAATTAATCCAAACCGCATACAAAAGTAATACCCTTATATAAAGAGCAGTAGAAAACAAACAACAAATTCCCTAGTCACTATAACCCTCCACGTAGTTTTCAGCGAATTACTTTCATGAAAAAATGTAATATATCACTGCTTTCGCATCTCTTTTGTAGGTTGCTAGCTTTTCTCTAGTGATTTTTGGGCGTTCCCCAAGGGGCGGGCTTTCCGCTGTATCTTTTTTTTAAAAGAAAAAAAAGGATGCCGCTACTATCCCTAACGCAAAAAAGGAAGAAAAAAATTTGATGACTGGCTTATCTCATTTCTAACATCTAAAGTCTAATTTCTTAATCGCGTTAGGGATAGAAGCGGTTACCCTGCAGGCTTTTTTACAGTGGGGCAATTTTTCATTGCTCCGCTGTAAAAAAGCCGAAGCGTATGAGCGTATAGCCCGACCCTTGGGGAACGCCCAAAATAGAGAGATAGACTTGAGTATTGAAACTATAAAATTAATTACGAAATTATAATTCATCAGTTTAGTGATTCATTTTAAAACATAACTTTTTTAAATAAAGCCCTAACTGCTATTCTTGATCCTGTTTTACTTAAAAGATACTTTTTAAACTTTAATTTTTTTTACAAAAAAAACTCATAAAAACCAGCAGGTATTACTGCTGATTTTTATGAGTTCCGTATCGTTACTAATACTTGTGCCCAACTTGATTGGGTAAACTATTTATATTGGTTATTTTGGATTTTAATTGGTATTAATAATCCGTCACATACAATTGCTGACCTATACTTATGGTATTATCGCCCAAGCCATTTATGCGTTTTAAATCGTTAACAGACAATCCGTATTTGCGAGCTATTGAATATAAGGTATCGCCCTTTTTTACTAAATGTAATTCTGACTGATGTTTATTTTTACGTTTTTTTGTTCCTACTTTTTTATAATACTCTCCTAGTACTTGTTTATCAAACCTTGTTAAATCATAACGTTCTATTAGTTTGATTAATTTTACTGGGTATTTAGGATCTGTCGCATACCCTGCCTTTTTCAAGCCTTTCGCCCATCCTTTATAATCGGACCTCTCCAAATTAAACAAAAACATATAACGCTGTCTCTCCGATAAAAATAACGAATGGTCTCTATAAGAATATTTCGGATGCCTATATTTTCGAAAACATTCTTGCATGGCATCATCGTCGTGATAGATGACATCTCCTCTCCATGTTTTGTGGCATTTTATCCCAAAATGGTTATTTGCATCCTTAGCCAATCTTCCAGACCCGGACCCTGATTCTAATAAGCCTTGCGCTAAAGTTATACTTGCAGGAATATTGTATTTTTCCATTTCTTCCACGGCATCTCTACCAAAAGTAGCAATATACACCAATGACCTTCGACTCAATCTAGGATTTCTCCTCAACTGACTTTCCACATCCTCCACATCATATTCTAGAGACTCAGAAACCTCTTCTTTGGCAGCCTTACTGTACACTTGATTCCCCACCTTAGACGCTCTATCAACAATACGTTTTTTAGATTTACAACTCGTAGACAGCACTGCAAATACCGCGACAACTATTATATATTTCAATTTCATATTTACTGAATAATTGGTAATTTTTTCTTGGTTAATAATTGGTTCATCCCTTCAATACCTTGCAATCCTCCTGTGTGGATCAATAGTATTTTAGTTCCTTCAGCAAAATAATCATTTTTAATCAAATCTATGATACCAAAAAGCATTTTACCGGTATAAACTGGATCCAAAGGAACCCCCGTTTCTCTTTTAAATTGATTGATAAAATGAATCAAATCAGCAGTCACTTTTCCATAACCACCAAAACTGTAATCAAGGTTTATTTCCCAATTATTTTTTGTGACGAATTGCTGAACCTCTTTACTTAAAAAATCACCTTTTAAGGAAGGAAACCCAATGACCCTCTGATGTGATTTCGTCGCATTAATAATCCCAGACAAGGTTCCTCCCGTCCCCATGGCCGCGCAAATGATATCGTAACTAGTATCATTTTCGTTTAGAATCTCTTCACATCCTTTGACTGCATATTTATTAGTTCCTCCTTCTGGAACCAAATAAAAAGCACCAAACTCAGCTTTTAGCTCTTGGATAAAAGAAGGCTCGGTTTTTAAACGATATGCCGTACGAGAAACAAAGTGAAATTGCATCCCTTGATCTGCTGCAAATTTTAAGGTCGGATTCTTATATAAATCCGACAATGATTTAGCGGCCAACTCCTCCCCTCTAATCACACCGATGGTTTGAAATCCAAATTCTTTTCCTGCTGCTGCTGTTGCAGCAATATGGTTGGAATATGCCCCCCCAAAGGTGAGTAAGGTTTTCTGTCCTTCTTTTTGTGCCTGTAACAAATTGTATTTTAATTTCCGGAACTTATTTCCAGAAATAAATGGATGTAACTCGTCTTCTCTTTTTATAAAAACAGTCACATTTTTACCTGCTATTTCTGAAAACAAAATAGGAACTACCCTACTCGACACATTTTTAAGCATCCTCCTAATTTTCTAATTCCTCTTGAATAGTTTCCCATTCCTCCATCAGTTTTTCTACCGTATCTTTTTTCTTCTGATAGGTTTCGAAAAACGTAGTATCTGAAGATACTTTTTCAAAATTTTCTGCAAGCGCTACATCAGCATCGGCTATTTCTTGCTCTAGCGTAGCAATGGTGTTTTCTACTTTACTGAGGCGGTTTTTTAATTGTTTTTCTGCTTTTTTAGATCTTTTACTCTCTTGAAAGTTTTTTTTTGTAGTGGGATTTTTAACCGTTTTCACCACGGTTGCTTTTTCCACTTCTCTCATGTTTTCGAGATTGTGTTGTTCTAAATAATAGTTAATATCCCCTACATATTCGCGGATTTCCCTGTCTCTAAAAGAAAAAACTGATTCACATAATCCTTGTAAAAAATCACGGTCATGCGATACTATAATTAAGGTACCTTCGAAATTCTTCAAGGCACTTTTAAGTACATTTTTAGAGGCAATATCTAAGTGATTTGTTGGCTCATCCATAATCAACACATTAAAAGGTGTCAATAACATTTTACACAAAGCCAATCTATTACGCTCACCCCCAGAAAGGATTTTTACTTTTTTCTCAACATCGTCTCCTCTAAACAAAAAGGATCCTAACATGTCTCGAATTTTTAAACGATTGGAATCTGTAGACGCATCGGTCATGGTATCCAATACTGTTTTTTCACCATCTAAATATTCTGACTGGTTTTGTGCAAAATATCCAATTTGAACATTGTGTCCAATGGTCAATTCTCCAGTATATTCAATTTCTTTGACAATTATTTTCGCCAACGTAGATTTCCCTTGTCCATTCTGACCTACAAATGCAATTTTACTACCACGTTCTATCATGATATTCACATCCTCGAGTACGTGATTGTCACCATAACTTTTACATACATTTTCGGTTTCTATGACTATTTTACCAGGCTGTATAGAAAGCGGGAAACGTACACTCATTACAGACTTATCTTCTGCATCTACCTGAATACGCTGTACTTTATCTAATTTTTTAATTAAGGATTGCGCCATCGACGCTTTGGTAGCTTTGTATCGGAATTTTTCTATAAGTTGCTCCGTCGCTTTTATCTCCTTTGCTTGATTTTTTTGAGCTGCGGCTTGTTTTTCCATGATATCTGCTCTTAATAACAAATATTCTGAATAGGCTTTTTTGTAGTAATACATACGTCCTAAAGAAATTTCGACCGTTCTATTGGTGACATTATCTAGGAACATTTTATCATGCGAAACCACAATTACTGCTCCAGTATAACCTCTTAAAAATTTCTCAAACCATATAATAGACTCAATATCTAAGTGATTCGTAGGTTCATCCAAAAACAAGATATCGTTATTCTGTAATAACAATTTCGCCAATTCGATACGCATACGCCATCCTCCAGAAAAAGTTTCGGTAAGCTTAGTAAAATCTTCACGTTTAAACCCTAATCCTTGTAGGATTTTTTCGGTTTCTCCTTGATAGTTATAACCTCCTAACAACTCGTAGCGATGGCTTAAGTCATCTAAGTCGTGTAAAATATCTTGATAAGCTTCACTTTCATAATCCGTACGGGTCGCCAATTGGTCATTGATTACATCCAACTTTTTCTCGATACTTTTAATCTCTGTGAATGCTTGATAGGCCTCCTCTAAAATTGTACGTCCTTTTTCAAAATCTATATCTTGCTTTAAAAAACCAATGGTCGTATCTTTTTCAAAAGCCATGGTTCCCTCATCGTACTCCATATCCTTGGCCAAAATCTTAAGCAAGGTAGATTTACCTGCTCCATTTTTTCCAATTAATCCAATTCTATTTCCTGCATCTACTTTAAAAGTGATACCTCCAAATAATTGAGTTCCTCCAAAGGAAACTCCCACATTATGAATATTTAACATATCTAAAACTTATTTACGTTTAATTTGAATTAATAATAGCTACAAATTGCACGAATTTTAGCGAATGTAAAAAATCTATTGTTTAAATCTATATATTGCATCAATATTTTTAACTACGAATAACAAATGTTTAAAAAAGGAAGTAAATTATACAGTATTTTCAATAACAAATGTCCCCGCTGTAACGAAGGAGATTTCATGAAAAACAACACTAAATTCGGTCTTATAAAATCCGTGAAAATGCATGAAAGTTGCACTATTTGCAACCTTAAATATATGATAGAGCCCTCTTTTTTCTATGGTGCCATGTATGTCACTTACGGACTTACCATCGCTCTTTCTGTAGCTGCATTTATAATTGCTTATGGCATTTTTGGCCTTTCGTTTGTTTACAGTACCGTTGCCATAGCCATTACGGTCATTGGATTTATCCCCATTACCATACGTCTCTCACGTATCATATGGATCAATATGTTTGTATCATATGATGTACCGCAAGACTAAGAAGAGAACCTATCTATACAAACATCCCTAGGAATCGCTACACCTTGCTCTAAAAGTGCGTACAACTGATTGGCTGCTTGTGGAGCAATCATCACTCCGCGTGTTCCCAAACCGTTTAAAATGGCGTACCTACTATAGTCCGGATGTACCCCCACTAATGGACGTCTGTCTTTTACTGTGGGCCTAATTCCAGCCACGTGTTCTATAATTTTATAAGGACAGTTTAAAAACAGGTCCAATTTCATTAATAATTCTTCCTTACCAGCCAATGTAGGTGCATTTGTCTTGTCTTTCCAATTAAAGGTAGCTCCTACTTTATATAGATCATCTCCGATAGGCATCACAAAAACTGATGCTTTTATTAAATAGTCTACTTTTAATTCCGGCGCAAGGATGGTAATTAACTCTCCTTTGGCTTCTTGCATTGGTAAATGCTTGAAAAA
>NVRM01000144.1 GCA_002400885.1 Flavobacteriaceae bacterium | reverse complement strand
AATTTGTTTAATTAACAGAATTTAAAAAAAATTTATGATTCCAAAAGTTTTTAGAGAGGTCATAGACCTCGGAGATGGAAGAGAAATCTCTATCGAAACCGGTAAATTAGCCAAACAAGCACATGGTTCAGTGGTAGTACAAATGGGAAAAGCGATGCTTTTATGTACTGTTGTATCTAGCTATGAGCAAAGTAAACTTGATTTTTTACCTTTGACATTAGATTACCGCGAAAAATTTGCAGCGGCAGGTCGTTATCCTGGAGGTTTCTTCAAAAGAGAAGCTAGACCAAGTAATGACGAAATATTAGTGATGCGTTTAGTGGATCGTGTATTGCGCCCATTATTCCCTAAAGATTACCATGCAGAAACTCAAGTGATGATTCAGTTAATGTCTCATGACGAAAATGTAATGCCAGACGCATTAGCAGGATTAGCAGCATCTGCAGCTATCCAGTTAAGTGATATCCCATTCGAAACTCCTATTTCTGAAGTACGTGTTGCTAGAGTAAATGGAGAATTCGTATTGAATCCAAGTAGATCCATCTTAGAACATGCCGACATAGACATGCTTATTGGTGCTTCTGCAGATTCAGTAATGATGGTTGAAGGAGAAATGGACGAATGTTCTGAAGAAGAGATGGCAGAAGCTATCAAATTTGGACATGAAGCTATTAAAATACAATGTGCTGCTCAAGTTCGCTTAGCAGAAGCATTTGGTAAAAAAGAAACTCGTGAATATGCTGCAGAAGCTACTGACGAAGACTTAGCTGCTAAAATTAGAGAAGCTGCATACCAAAAATGTTACGACATTGCTAAAAAAGGAACTTCTAAAGCAGAACGTTCTGCTGCTTTTGCGGAAGTAAAAGAAGAAGTAAAAGCATTGTTTACTGAAGAAGAAACAGAAGAATTTGGAGGAATGATTGGAAAATATTTCAACGCTGCTCAAAAAGAAGCTGTTCGTGAACTTACTTTAGCGGAAGGTTTACGTTTGGATGGTCGTAAAACTACTGACGTTAGACCTATCTGGTGTGAAGTAGATTACTTACCATCTACACACGGTTCTGCTATCTTTACTCGTGGAGAAACACAAGCATTAGCTACTGTAACTTTAGGAACTTCAAGAGAAGCAAGTCAAATAGACATGCCTACTTACCAAGGTGAAGAGACTTTTTACTTACACTATAACTTCCCTCCTTTCTGTACAGGAGAAGCAAGACCTTTAAGAGGAACTTCTCGTCGTGAAATTGGACATGGAAACTTAGCACAACGTGCATTAAAAGGAATGATTCCTGCAGACTGTCCTTATACAGTTCGTGTGGTATCTGAAGTATTAGAATCTAACGGTTCTTCTTCTATGGCAACAGTTTGTGCTGGAACTATGGCTTTAATGGATGCAGGTATACAAATGACCAAACCAGTTTCTGGTATTGCTATGGGATTGATTTCTGATGGTGATCGTTATGCTGTATTGTCTGATATTTTAGGTGATGAAGATCACTTAGGAGATATGGACTTTAAAGTAACAGGTACTGCTGATGGTATTACTGCTTGTCAAATGGATATTAAAGTAAAAGGATTGTCTTACGAAATCTTAGTAAGTGCCTTAAAACAAGCCCGTGATGGTCGTTTACATATCTTAGGGAAAATTACAGATACTATTTCAGCACCTGCTGCAGAAGTAAAATCTCACTCTCCTAAAATGGTAACTAAAACTATTCCTGGTGACTTTATTGGAGCTTTAATTGGCCCTGGTGGAAAAGTAATTCAAGAATTACAAAAATCAACTGGTACTACTATCGTAATTAACGAAGACCCTATCACTGAAGAAGGAATTGTTGAGATCTTAGGAACTGAGCAAGAAGGAATCGATGCTGTATTAGCTAAAATTGATTCTATCACTTTCAGACCAGAAAAAGGAAGCGTTTACGAAGTTAAAGTAATTAAAATGCTTGACTTTGGTGCTGTTGTAGAATACTTGGAAGCTCCAGGAAACGAAGTTTTATTACATATCTCTGAATTAGCTTGGGCTCGTACAGAAAACGTAACTGATGTTGTAAACATGGGTGATGTATTTGATGTAAAATACTTTGGTAGAGATCCAAAAACTAGAAAAGAAAAGGTATCTAGAAAAGCGTTATTACCACGCCCAGAAAGAACACCTATCAAAAAAGAAGAGACTAAATAAGCATCTACTTTTTTATAAATTTTAAGAGCTCCGCATTTATTTGCGGAGCTTTTTTTGTATAAGCTCCAAAAAAACTAGCTCATATACGGTATCATTTTTGCTGATATCCCCGTTTATACACTCAAAAAATGAAATCAATATCTATACTACTCGTTGTAATACTCCTTTCAAATACATCCTATGGACAAGAGGAAGAAAAAATAAGAGGATTTTTTTATAAAATTTCTGCAGCCGGAACCCTCGCCGTAAACGAGCATTACACCATTCAAACAGATGATGACGAAAGTCTGATTAAACTCAATGGTCTTTTCATCAGTAACACCTTTGGATTACAAATAAACGAACGCGTGTCCATCGGACTCAACGCAGGAATGGATTTTTATGAAAGCCAAGACCTAAGATTTGCTCCCTTATTTATGAGTACCCATTATAGTTATATTGTAGATGATGCAAATTATTTTATCAGAGCCGGTATAGGAAGGCTTCTAAAATTAGGAAAAAACTTTGAAGACGGTAGCCTATATAAACTAGGTACAGGTATCCAATTTTTTGACAAAAACTTTAGAAAATCCATATTGGTTGGCCTAGATTTCAGCAGAAAAAGATTTGGATACCGTGAACAAGAGAAACTCTCCAGCCTATCCCTCTTTATTGAATACAGACTCTTTTAAATTCCTCCATCATTTAAACGCTACTAATTCCGAAAAATTAGGCAAAAAAATAACTGCTCCTACAGCAGTTATTTTTTATCATTTTAAACTAAGAGATGCCCGATCATCCTCACTGTGGGGTTCGAATGACCAGACGATTCTCCCTTGCGGACAGAAGTTACTAACCCAAAAGGCTTCTGACCATTTTTCTCTTGATTCCTCAAGACTATAACAAAGAAGACCCGTATACAGTGCAAAAATTATTAACGTTTATAGCTATTCCTAGCTACAAAAGCACTTTCCTTTTTCCCTTTTTCTAGTGTACAATTTCCCCTAGCACCCTATAATAGGTCTTCCTATTTCTTAATTATTTCAATTTTATCACGGAATCCACTACCTCCTTAATTGGAAGCATGATCATCCCTTGCTCCGTATTTATAGATAAGGTAATATTATCGATAGCTACCACGACTCCTTTTATTTCTCCTATTTCAACTGCCTGTCCAATCCCTATATTTTTTCGAGTATAAAAACCGAAAAGCAATCTTAAAATAACATCTCTAGCTCCCAGTCCAAAAGCAATTGTAAATGCAGCCAACATAGCCCCTACAATCATGGTAAGGTTACTCGTTATCATACTGGTATCAATACCAGCCTGGTTCAAAGCGGTAATAGTCACGATCACCACAATGGCATAAAATGCTATATTACTCACTAAACTAGCTCCTGAAATCTCTAGGCTTTTAAGCGTATTTTGAATCGCTCCTTTTACCACAGACCCCAAATACACACCTACTACAAAAATTAACAAAGCAGTAATCAAAATTGGTAAATAAGCAATAAAGCTACCTATTCCCTCCGTAATCATATGCAATCCAAGCTTCTCTGCTCCTATGATCACAAAAATCATGATTAACAAAAATTTGACAAACTTCAATATAATTTTTGAAGGCTGTACGGTAAAATCACTTTTCCCGAAAAGTTCTGCTTCATTTAACTTGGCGGTAAGCGAATCTATATTCGTAACTTTCAATACCTTAGTAAGAATAAAATTTACAATTTTTAAAACAATAATTGCAACTATAAAAAATGCAAGCGCTAATAAAGCTTTTGGAATAAATTCCAGAAAACCGCTCCACATGTTTTCTAAAAAACTAGAGTTTAAATCACTTAGTTGTGTAATTAGTATCATCTTTACTTATTTTGGGTCGTAATTAATTTCGATTTTTATCATTTTTATCTAGAATAAATTCTCCAATGGTACTTGGACATTTTACTAAAAATAAATCTGCGATATCTAAAGAGAGTTTTATGAGTGCTATATCATTGATCACCTTCTCTCTAAGGATCTCAGGGACGTCTTCATTGTGCAATATTTTCTTAAACGGATTTTCCATTAACTAAGAGTATTATATACATGAACAACTTTCTCTCTCGCCCTTTTTAAGCGCATTTTTACTGCACTGGCTCCTACTTCCAATACCGCCTGAATATCCACTATGGATAAATCATCTTGGTATTTAAGTAATAGTATCATTTTATCGTTCGGGTCAATTAAATCTAATGCCTTGGCCAGTCTATCTGACCTAAGTTCAAACAAAGCATTCTCATCAACTTCCTCGTACGATTCATCATTTATATCGTTACTTTCTATTGATCTATTTCTGCGATGCTTATCTCTATTCACATAATTAACACAAAAATTGTAGACAAATGAATACAACCATGTGGAAAATTTTGAATTCCCTTTAAAGGTTCGCAATTTAACAAATAACTTTATGAAGATATCATGCGTTAAATCTTGAGCTTCATCCGGTGAACTAGCAAATCCTAAACATTTATTATATACAATGCGTGAATACCTATCATACAATACTGCAAATAAATGAGTATCATTTGATTTCACGATACGATGAATCAATGCTTCATCGCTCAATTGCTGTATGTTTACATCAGCTTTCAACGAATTCTTTTTCAGGGTTTTTAATGTTAAGACACCAAAAATAAATAAAAGTCACATTATTTTTAAAGTCGCAATTTTTTTAAAATTCTTGTAACATTTCGCAATTTACAACGTATAATATTATAAACAAGCCCTTTTAATTAAAAATATTAGATCCGTAAATGAGACAACTTAAAATTACAAAGCAGGTAACGAATAGAGAAACAGCGTCATTAGATAAATACTTACAAGAAATTGGTAAAGTAGATTTAATTACTGCTGACATGGAAGTAGAACTAGCTCAACGTATTAAGGAAGGTGATCAAGTAGCATTAGAGAAATTGACGAAAGCAAATTTACGTTTCGTAGTCTCTGTTGCAAAACAATACCAAAACCAAGGGCTTACCCTACCTGACTTAATTAACGAAGGTAACTTAGGTTTGATTAAAGCAGCCAAACGTTTCGATGAAACTCGTGGATTTAAATTTATCTCCTACGCCGTATGGTGGATTCGTCAATCTATCCTACAAGCATTGGCAGAACAATCACGTATTGTACGTTTGCCATTAAACAAAATTGGTTCTATTAATAAGATCAATAAAATGTACGCTTTCTTGGAGCAAGAAAATGAGCGTCCACCATCGCCAGAAGAAATTGCAAAAAAACTGGACATGACGGTGAATGATGTAAAAGAATCATTAAAAAACTCTGGTAGACACGTATCTATGGATGCTCCTTTAATAGAAGGTGAGGATTCTAACTTGTACGATGTATTAAATACCGGAGATTCTCCAAATCCAGACCGTGTATTGTTACACGACTCTTTAAAAATCGAAATTGAACGTGCCTTAGAAACACTAACTCCCAGAGAGGCAGATGTGGTACAGTTATACTTTGGTTTAGGAGATGCACATCCAATGACCTTAGAAGAAATTGGTGAAACATTTGACCTAACACGTGAACGTGTAAGACAAATTAAAGAAAAAGCAATCCGTCGTTTAAAGCATACTTCTAGAAGTAAAATTTTAAAGACATACTTAGGATAGATTTCTAATCCTTTTATATGATAGTTAACAAATACTCCTGATTTTCAGGAGTATTTGTTTTAAAAGACTATTTTCGCAAAATAATTCAACAACACACACAATGAAAAACATTATTGCACCATCGCTCCTTGCAGCAGATTTCGCCAATTTACAGCGCGATATTGAAATGATTAATGAAAGTGAAGCCGATTGGTTCCATATTGACGTAATGGACGGAGTGTTTGTTCCAAATATTTCTTTTGGAATGCCCGTAATTAGCGCGATTAAAAAACATGCTAAAAAAACAATGGACGTACACTTAATGATTGTAGATCCAGATCGTTTTATTGATGATTTCAAAAAAGTAGGTGCCGATATTTTAACCGTGCATTATGAAGCTTGTAAACACTTACACAGAACCATCCAAGCAATTAAAGCTGCGGGAATGAAAGCTGGAGTTTCCTTAAACCCTCATACACCTATCTCTGTTTTAGAAGATGTAATCCAAGATTTAGATGTGGTTTTAATCATGAGCGTAAACCCTGGTTTTGGAGGGCAAAGTTTTATCGAAAACACCTATAAAAAAGTATCTCAATTACGCCAGCTAATCGATTTTTCTGAATCGAATGCTATTATTGAAATAGATGGTGGAGTAACCGATCAAAATATCGAAAAATTATCAGAACAAGGTGCTGATGCCTTTGTTGCAGGTAGTTTTATCTTTAAAAGTGACGACCCAAAAACAACGATCAAAAACTTAAAAACATTGGTTTCTTAAAGAACTATTTTTTTTACTTTATAAAATATAAAACCATCTTAATTTATTTTGAGGTGGTTTTTTTGTAGTGTCAATTTTGAAGGAATTAAAGAGTCCTAATGCTCCTTCGCGTTGTGAAACCCCTCCCTACTTAGCTCCCTGTTTTACTTACAAAAATTACCGAAAATAATTTTAGATCACTTGAAATGAACCTCTAAAATTAATTATACAACAATTCAAGTATCCACACAGACAAGACATTCGTGATATCATTAGCTTTCAGCTTAGGTATTAATTCACCGCTATTTGTTATATGCCGTAGTTTTATTCGTCATCTTAATCTTTAAGGCTTGTTTTAACTCCTCCACTAATTCGGGATATTTGTCCGCTACATTTTTAGTTTCTTTTTCTACAGTGGTGTGATCATACAATTCCACAAAACCATCCTTATGAAGCGTCATCCTATGTGTTGCCGTTCTTATTGTGGAAGCATTCTCTTTGTAAGCTACAGCTGGGTGACCGCTTGTATTCGGATATTCTACTATTTTTCTTAGTGAAACACCTTGAGCAAAAGCAGGAATTTTAAGACCTGTTAAATCACATAATGTTGGAAAGATATCAAGTGTCTCCACAATGGCATAGGTTGTAGCGCCTTTACGCTTCATACGGGGATCGTAAATTATTAGGGGAGCATGTAAGGACTCCTCAAACAAACTATGTTTTCCCCAAATAGCATGTTCTCCCAAGTGCCAACCATGGTCACCCCAAAGTAGTACAATGGTATTTTTAGCAGCCCCTGTACGCTCCAATTCTGCAAGAATTTTCCCTACTTGTACATCCGCATAGCTAACACAAGCAGCATAATGACGACGTAACTGGTCCGCAAAAACCGCATCTGTATTCGGGTTTTTTCCCCATCGATTGTATTGCTTAAATTCACCGGAAGCATGCCAAGTGGTTCTTCCTGCTGGTTTTTGAGGATGCTCTATTGCTGGGAACTCGACGTCTTTATAGCGATCAAGATACGTTTTTGGAGCTCCAAATGGGAGGTGTGGTTTGATAATTCCAACGGCAAGAAAAAATGGTTTTTCGTTAATTGCAGTAAGCGCTGTTAATTGCTTAAGTGCTTCCTCGGTAATCACACCGTCTGGATATATTTTATCATCTCCTTCTACGCTCTGAAAAACGTCCATCTCACTGGAATTAGCTCGAATCTCTCCATGAGCTAGTCCATGCATCATTCCCCGCGGATGCTCCCATTCCGCAACCGGCATCAACTGTTTATCCCAGGCTTGAGGGATTTCTATAAAACGAGAGTCATTCCAATCTACACCTCCCCTTCCTCCAGGATGGTGAGATACTTTTCCCACGGAAACTGTTGTATATCCATGGGTCCTAAACCACTCTGGCATGCTCGGATCTATGGCGACTCCTGCTGCTATTTTAGCAGCTCGTTGGAATAATGCGTTGTTCGCTGCAAATCCATATTGACCTGTTAATAAAGTATAACGGGATGGCCCACAACTCGGTGCATTGACAAAATGGTTCTGAAAAGAGACCCCTATTTCTGCCAGACCATCAATGTTAGGTGAGTTAATATATTCTGCACCAAAACTTTTCAATTCCGGACGAAGGTCATCGATACAAATAAGTAGAATGTTTGGCTTTTTAGTGACTGGTGTTTCACTACAACTCGATAGCATACAGCAACAGAAGAACACACAACAAATGGGGATTATTATTCTTATTTTCATCATTA
>NVRM01000143.1 GCA_002400885.1 Flavobacteriaceae bacterium | reverse complement strand
GTAAAACTATAAGTAATAATATGTGTTCCTGCTCCAGCCGTCGCTGGATCAAAACTTGTTCCGGTAACTCCTGTTCCTGTAAAGATCCCTAATAAAGGAGTCGCAGCCAAAGTCACAGCGCTGGTATCGATACATAAAGCCGATACAGAAGTGATTGCAATGACAGGCAATGGGTTTACAATGATAGCAATCGTGTCTGAATTCGCACAGCCATTCCCATCCGTAAAACTATAAGTAATAATATGTGTTCCTGCTCCGGCGATCGCTGGATCAAAACTTGTTCCGGTAACTCCTGTTCCTGCAAAGGTTCCTAATAAAGGAGTCGCAGCCAAAGTCACAGCACTAGCATCGATACATAAATCAACTACTGGTGTGATCGTAATTTCTGGCAAATCGTTTATGATAACCTCAACTGGTTTTATCGTCACACAACCAGAAGTTACATTTGTTACTTTTATATAATAAGTACCTGTATTTACAACTGCCGTGGCAGTTGTTAAGCTTGTGGTAGTTGCTGTAGCATCCGACCAATAAGTCAAGGTATTACCTGTAGTAGCTGTTGCCACCTCTAAAGCTGTAATGTCCACGGTATTTGGCTTACAAACCTGAGATGGATTTGTAACAGTAAAATCTGTATTATTTACAAAAGCATTTATTGTAACATCTCCAATCACTGAAATTTCACAGGTATTATCTGTAATAGAAGTAACGGTAATATTTGTATAAACACCTGCTCCTAATGTCGTAATTAAAATATCTCCCGTAACACTCGTTGTTAAATTTGGAGCAACGGTGGAAACCGCTCCTCCATCTTTTATATAGGTTACAATATATTCTGTACTATTAATCATTCCTCCTCCTGCAATGGTAATAGTTGCATCAACGGCAGGAATACATGTTAATTCATTTGTAGGGACTGCAGTAAGCACTCCTGCTAATTCACACGGAACCAACGTTAGTAAGGCAGTACTTTCAGCTCCACAAAGGTTTGCTTCGTTTTGAACTAAGACCTTATACTGATTGTCATTTAACGAAAAATCAATTGCCGAAAGCACTAAGTTAGCATTGGTTTCAGAAGGAATATCTACAAAAGTAAGTCCATCATCTGTGCTTAGTTGCCATTGATAAGTGACTGTAGTATTTGCTGTGGTAAGCGGGCTTGTTACCGGGCTTAAAGTTGCGACTGCGTTGGCCGCAGTAAAGGTAACATCCGCCCCTATTATTTGCATTAATTGATCTGCTACAGTATCTACAGTAACTAAAGAGGCTTGCTTAAAAGTGTTTTCACCCTCTGATGTAGTGGCGATTTCATTAATATATGCATCTCCTGTTCCAACAATTCCTGCAGAAATCACAAGTCCATTGGCATTTACCAATCCATTGGTTAATGTAGGTATGTCCTCTCCAAAGATCCCTGTATCATCTGCATCAGCATTTAAATCTGCATAGGCCTCATCCGCATCCGTACAACCATCGCCATCGGAATCTAGATCTAGCCTGTTTGGAACACCATCACTATCTGTATCTTCATCTGTATCTGTACTGCAACCAACCGTATTTATATACGATTCCATAATACGCTGAGTTGTCACATCGTCTATAAACCCTCCTGAATCAGAAGCGTATAACAAATGATGCACTACAGATGTCCCTGTTAAATTACTAATTATAAACTCCCCATTATCTGTATCTGAAGGAAAAGAACTAACTAGTCCACTTTGGTTTTTTATTATTATTAAATGATTTACAGATGGATCCGAAGCATTATAAATCCTTTTCACAAAACCAACGTAATAAACTCCATTAGAAGTATATGTAAAAGTCTGTCCGCTTACAGCTCCCCCTCCATCCGCACCATTTTCTCCCGATAGATTAAATGACGTAGCGCCATCAAGAATCCCTGAAAAGACAAATAGCCCTGGGTATTTTCTTGTAAAATAAGAACCTGACACTCCTAGAACAGCACTATTAGTAGCTATTGTATTATCGGAATATACTATCTTTGAAGTAGACATGTTAGTACTCATATAATTTGCACCATCAAACATATCATTCCCTCCATCATTAATATTATTCCCTATAACTCCATCTGAGAAATCATACTTATTTGGAATAAGTGCTGTAATATTCGCGTACCCTACATTCAATTTATCTAACGTTGTCTGTAAATCACAAGGTTGCCCTTCTTCGGTATCTAAAATCCCATCATTATCATCATCTAAATCAAAGAAATCTGCAACACCATCTCCATCAGTATCGGTACATATATTTATTGCAGGAAATAACGCATAATCTGTATAGCTATTAGTTCCTGTTATCACATAGGATTCTGCTGTTAGTGTCGCTGAATTTGTATCATTATCTTCTATTGCATTTGCGAGTCCATTTGCACCATACTCTCCTGTCACTTGTCCATTTGTGAAATTAGTAAGCGCTCCAGAACTTCCGTCAGGGAAAGTTGCATCAGAAAGAAATGTTTTCTTAATTCTAGCTTCTACTGCATCCGGACATCCATCATCATCGGAATCTAAATCTAGATGATTGGGTATCCCATCGTTATCTGTATCTATATCTGTACTGCAACCAATCGTATTTATGTAAGATTTCATAATACGCTGAGTTGTTACATCGTCTATAAACCCTCCTGAACCAGAAGCGTACAACAAATGATGTACTACAGACGTCCCTGTTAAATTATTAATTATAAACTCTCCAATATTTGTATTTGAAGGAAAAGAACTAGTTAATCCACTTTGATTTTCTATTATTATTAAATGATTTATAGAAGGGTCCGTAGTATTATAAATCCTTTTCACAAAACCATAGTAATTAATTCCATTATTAGTATATGTAAAAGACTGTCCGTCTACTACTCCATTACCATCCGCACCATTGTCTCCCGAGAGGCTAAATGAAGTAGCGCCATCAATAATCCCTGAAAACACAAATAACCCAGGGTATTTCCTTGTGAAATAAGTACCTGAAGCTCCTAACACAGCACTATTAGCAGCTATTGTATTGTCGGAATATTCTATATTTGAAGCAGACATGTTAGTACTCATATAATTTGCATTATCAAACATATCATCCCCTCCATCAGTAATATAATCTCCTGTAACCCCGTCTATGAAATCATACTTATTTGGTATAAGTGCTGTAATATTTGTATGACCTGCATTCAAATTATCTAACGTTGCTTGTAAATCACAAAGTCGCATTTCTTCGGCATCTAAAATCCCATCATTATCATCATCTAAATCACAAAAATCATTAATTCCATCTCCGTCAGAATCAGAAAGCGTTGGAATCCCATTGACTCCTGCTTCTGATGTACAAGGGTCACAATCTTGGCTTTGAACTGCTGAATTTTGACTATCTCCTATTAGTTGGCTTACTGCAACTACGTTAGGATTAACAATAGGAACCCCATAAGTAGCACTATTAGAATCCATATCTACTGTATCTCCTAAATTTGTGATAACTACATCCGTACTAGTTCCTGTATAGGTCCCTCCATTTGATGTATTCCCACCATTTAATGTTGAATCTACAAGGTCTAATAAAGTAAATGTTCCAGTTCCTTCGACGGCATCTGGACAGCCATCACCGTCTGAATCTAGGTCTAAATGATTTGGTATTCCATCGTTATCTGTATCCTGTGCCACTTTAACTTTTACCTCAGCCAATGAAAGTACTCCACCTCCTAACAGTCGTATTCTTACAAAGCTTCCTTGTACATTTATGTCAGGGATGACAATTTTTTGCGTTGTACCTACCGCACCATGTTTATAGGTATATACAACAGTAGAAGAAGTATCTAACACTTCTAAAATAAAATTATCCAACCTCTCTAAACAACAATCTGTTCTATTCCATAATGAAACTTCAGTAATAAAATGTGAACCATCTTTTAAGTCCAATAACCACCAAGGATCTATACTACTAGATGACGTGTGGGTCACTGATCCACTTCCATAAACACCATTAGTATCTCCATTAATTGCCAATGAGGCAGCTCCTCCAGAAATGTAATTACTACTTTGAGTTGCAGTCCCTCCTGTTAACAATGTTGGAACCGTTTCTTCTGTATCTAATATTCCATCATTATCATCGTCTAAATCTTCAAAATCATAGATACCATCGGAATCTGTATCTTCTAAAAAACATGCTATTTGAACAGCATCTACACTCGTTCCGATTGTTTGTCCCGAACTAGTAGCCACTACTGGGATACCATTGCTATCAACAAGTCCTGACAATCTTCCTTCTCCATCTATATCCCTCTTTGTAAATACTCCTCCACCTTCTATAGCATCTGGACAGCCATCGTTATCGCTATCAAGATCTAATGAATTAATGATGCCATCGTTATCTATATCTTGATTACAGATAAAATCTCCTGTCCCTCTTACCCAAACCTTATGGATCGTATTTACACTGGTATAATTATCCACTTCCCATCTTGAGTTTAATCCTTTTATTCCCCAATGATAAGCTCCACTTCTATAGAATGGAAAATTGGTTAATGCCTGATCATTTTGGTTACTAAAATAGGAATTTATAGAGGTCGGTAAATAAGCAGTGTTATCTGCAAATTTCACATGATCTGACTGAATCCCAGTCATAGAACCGGTACCTGTTCTGATATAATCTATCGCATTGGTACTCGCTGTTTTAAAATGTAAGGTTCTACTGTGATTACTCGTAATACCGTAGAATCTAATCTCATCAATATCTCCTATTTGATTTAATGCAGCATTCCCTGTATGTCCCCATTTTGTCGAATCCAAGGAATCGTCCACTCCAAAAGCACTTCCGCTATTTATAGGGAAATCTGAACCAACAGTAATAATATTTAAGGCAGGGTTTGTTCCTGATTTATGAACATATTGTGTGATTAACATCCATCCTCCTCCATTAGAAGCATCTACATCGGCTTGAAAAACACCTTGTCCAAAATCAAAATAATACCTTCCAGTAGGCATGTCTTTTGCCTGAGCTAAGCTTTTTAAGGGATTACTATTTGTACCATCTGGACAATTTTCTAAACTATCTAAAATTCCATCGTTATCATCATCTAAATCTACTAAATCTACAATACCATCATTATCAGTATCGGTACAGGCATTTATTAATTTCTCTAAAGCATGATTATAGGTCTGTACTGCATCGGGAACTCCGTCTAAATCAATATCTAATTCATCTGCCAATCCATCACTATTACTGTCTGTAGTTTCCCCCGCCACAGTGGTAAAACTATAATCATCTGCACGATCCGTAGTCGTGCCACTTTCTAAGGCATCCGAACAATTATCTCCATCGGAATCTAGATCTAGATGATTGTATATTAAATCTCCATCGGCATCGTCTGAACAGCTTGATTTAGGGTATTCTGATGCTTGATAATTTGTAGCCAAGGACAACAATAATTCTGCTTGACCATTTGAATAAGAAGTACCGGAAATTCCAAACAACCTATAATATTGGTATTTCTCTGCATTTATATCTACCAAAAACTCATCCTTATAAGTGCCCCCCGGAGGATTTGATATATGTGCGACAGTCCCGTCATTTAAATCCGTCCAATTGACATTATCAACACTTCCTTGTAGTTTTAAATAGCCTTTATTAAAACTCCCATACGTAGAGCTATACTTTAAATAAATAGCTGAAAGCTCCAGTGGATATGGTAAATTAACTTGATAGGCTACCACTCCTGTTAATGATTGACTGTTCTTAAAACGCATATTATTCGCGGCATTCTCTATACCATCTATGGATTCTTCAATAAGGTAACCTGCCGTATTTATAAGTTCTGTACTAACGGAAAAACCTTCCAATGAACGCCTATCTCCTGAAAGACTTAAATGTTCAGATTGGGTATAAAAACAATTAGGACTTTCTATATGATCGAGTATTCCATCGTTATCATCATCTATATCTAATAAGTCTCCGACACCATCGTTGTCAAAATCTAAACATGCATTTAAATTTGCTCCAAGTGCAACATAATAAGTTTGAATAGTATCTGGAATCCCATCTAAATTAGCATCCAAAGCATCTGCCAACCCATCACTGTTTACATCCGTAGCAGTTCCTGCTATGGAAGGAAATGTATAATTAACTGTTTTATCCGAAGTATTTCCTGATTCATAAGCATCCGAACAATCATCTCCATCACTGTCTAAATTTTGATGATTGTCTTGTAAACAGATCGCTTTGGGATGCTGACTTGGAATCACGTTTAATAAGTTCACAGCGACATTATACAGTCTAAACCTATTGTCCTTTCCTTGTATTCCGTAGATTCTAAGCTTCGAAAACGAAGTGTTTGGCGCCAATGTATTGGACAAAACCACTTCGTGAATCGTTGTTATATTGTCTATGATAGCTACTGACAAGGAAACCCATACAGTCCCATCAAACCCCTGTAATTCAAAAGTCCCAGAAATCTTTGACAAAGATAAGTACGAGGCTTTTAATGTTAAATTTTCTATGTGAACAAAAGAAGCCAAAGAGTATTCTACAATAGTTTTACCGGCGAGGGCTTGATTTATGGGGTTTGTTTGTGTTAATGACCCCGTATTTACATCAATGGAATTTGACAATGGATATCCAGAATGCCAGATAAGATCTGTCCCTGTAATAGTTAATAAACTTAATTCATCCGCTGTATAATAACAATCAGGACTTTCTATGGCATCCAATACCCCATCATTATCATCGTCTATATCTATTAAATCACCGACACCGTCATTGTCAAAGTCCGTACAAAGATTTAAAGCAGCTGAACGGGCAAACTGATAATTTAAAACAGCATTGGTATTTACGGCATCCGCCAATCCATCTCCATTAGCATCCGTAACTTCACCTGCTACGGATACAAAACTGTAATTCAGAGTCTTATCCAACGTAGTTCCCGCTTCAAAAGCATCCGAACAACCATCACTATCACTGTCTAAATTTTGATGATTATTACTCGTACAGCTCTCATTTGGGTGTAGGTTACTGTTGTAATTATTGGCATTTAATATTATTTCTAATATAATTCCATCGTCTATATCTCCTGCAACACCCAAAACTCTATATTGTCTGTATTCTGCGGTGTTTTTTGTCACAACAAACAGCTCTTCTCTATTCAAGGCTGTCGCATTAAAGGTCAAAACCTCCGTTAAATCCACCCAATAATAACCATTAAAAGCCTGTAATAACGCTTGCTCCGCCCCTTCAAACATACTTGAAGTATTATTATGGTCAAAAACCAACGATGCCAACTCAAAATTACTCGCTGTTTCAAAACCATAAATCACTTTTCCTGCAATGGGTCGATTATCCTTAAAATTAAACGCAGCCGTCCATAAATTATCATGCAATAAAGCTAAAGGGTCATCCACTTGTAATTCGGTATAGGACTTTACTATTTTTTTAGCCTCTCTTTCTGTATAATAACACGTTGGACTTTCCACGGCATCCAATATTCCATCATTATCATCATCTATATCTTCTATTGCACCTACACCATCATTATCCATATCCGAACAACGTTTTAATACAGAAGAAATCGCCAAGGGGTAGTTTAAAACAATTGAAGTATCCACCGCATCTGCTAACCCATCGCTATTTACATCTGTAGCCGTTCCGGCTAAGGATACAAAAGTAAAATCAGCTGTTTTATCGGTCGTAGTTCCCGCTTCAAAAGCATCCGAACAGCCATCTCCATCACTGTCTAAATTTTGATGATTATCTTGTAAGCATATCCCTTTTGGATGCTGACTTGGAATCACGTTTATTAAGTTCACAGCTGCATTGTACAGTCTAAACCTATTGTCTTTTCCTTGTACCCCGTAGATCCTAAGCTTCGAAAATGTAGTATTTGGCGCCAATGTATTGGACAAAACCAATTCGTGAGTCCCTGTTCTATTGTCTATAGTGGCTGCTGACAAGGAAACCCATACAGTACCATCAAATCCCTGTAATTCAAAAGTCCCAGAAGTTGCATACAAAGATAAATACGAGACTTTCAATGTTAAATTTTCTATTTGAACAAAAGAAGCCAAAGAATATTCTACAATGGTTTTATTAGTAAGGTCTTGGCTTATGGGTCTTGTTTGTGTGAAAGACCCGTTATTTATATCGATGGAATTTGACAATGGATATCCAGAATGCCAGATAAGATCTGTCCCTGTAATGGTCAATTCATGTAATTCGTTTTTTGTATAATAGCAATCCGGACTTTCCACTGCATCCAAGATCCCATCGTTATCGTCGTCTATATCTATTAAATCACCAACGCCGTCATTATCAAAGTCCGTACAAAGGTTTAGAGTCGCTGAACTCGCAAAGTAATAATTTAAAACTCCATTGGTATTTACGGCATCCGCCAAACCATCGCTATTGGAGTCTGTAACTTCGCCTGCTACAGAAACAAAACTATAATTCAATGTTTTATCTGTAGTTATTCCTGCTTCGAAAGCATCCGAACATTCATCACCATCACTATCTAAATTTTGATGATTGTTACTCGTACAGCTAGCTTTTGGGTGTAAGTTAGTGTCGTAATTATTGGCCCTTAATATTATTTCTAATATAACTCCATCGTCTATATC
>NVRM01000014.1 GCA_002400885.1 Flavobacteriaceae bacterium | reverse complement strand
CAAAGAAAGTAATTATTACTACACTTCTTTAATAGACGTAAACAGCGAAATACTGACCGTCGTAGAAAAGCGATTAAATAAAATTAAGGACAGTTTGAAYAMCWTGGAGCAARCCATGGACTCCATTAACAGAAAWACATCGATYTAYCTAAGAGAYTCYCTCCGAAAACTTAAARGARCCCCCTCATTSAAMCGTAAATCTYTCAAAAATAAAGAGCRATTAATAAAGCCTCGACTCATGCACAARAAAGATTAATWGGYAATTACACTCTYTTAAACTGCYCTGAAAYCTCTTTTAAKACTGTATTTACAGAYTCAAAMTCATARCCTAAGGCYTCTCTWATTTTMTGAGAACTATASGTATGTTTGTTGTGAATAGCACTCGCTGTTTGCTTTGTTAATAYKGGTTTTTTWCCYGTCAATTTACAGCATAKCCAATCCAAACGCCAAGCAATCGCACTCATAAAAGGAAGYACCTCAATAYGCGGTTTTTTCWTGTTTATTCCTKTCGCTATTTCCGAAAAAACTTGTTTAAAACTCACATTTTCACTTACTAAAATAAAACGTTCGGCTACAATRGAACTCTCCATRAGCGCTATCATTATTTTAACCACATCCTTCACRCCTACAAAACCMGTGACACCATTACTGTAAAAAGGCAAACCTYTGGATATTTTYTCAAACATTTCACCAGAACCACTGTTCCAYAATCCACCTCCTAAAATCACCCCAGGATTCACAATAACGACCTCTAGTCCTTCCTGAGACGCTCTCCAYACTTCCATTTCKGCACCATATTTAGTAATTGCATAGCCGTAATTATTTTTTTCAGCATCCCATTCYCCTGTTTCATCAATAATAACATCACCTACCTTTTTTTCTATCGTAGCGATAGAGCTAACAAAACATAATTTTTKCACCTGAAATGCCACACATAAGTTCGCWATATTTGCRGTYCCCTCTATATTMACTTCTCGCATGGTTCTATAATCTCTTGGATTAAAAGAMACCATAGCMGCGACATGATATACATGAGTWACTCCYTYAAAAGCCTCYTCTAAYGCAGGYACATCYCTAAGGTCTGCCACTACCCATTCTACACRWTCAAACAAMGAAKCRTCGGTTGAATAATAAGAAAAAACTCGTTTTACWGCCTCTAAATYACTGCTYGYTCTATGGATYGCCCTWAGYGWTTTTTTTTGCATTGCTAGATGGCACAATAAATGTGCTCCGACTAAACCTGTACCTCCTGTAACTAATATCATMCTACGAAAGTAAATAAATATTTATTATGCMTGTATATTGTACATTGATTTTTATCTTTGTAAGATATTTTAAATACCGATTATGAATTTTGTTGAAGAATTACGTTGGAGAGGCTTGTTACACGACATCATGCCCGATACTGAAGAATACCTATTAAAAAACAAAACTACAGGTTATATCGGATTCGACCCTACGGCGGATTCCCTACACATTGGTGGTTTAGTACCTATTATCCTATTGCGCCACTTCCAAATAGCAGGACACAGTCCTATTGCACTAGTGGGAGGCGCTACTGGAATGGTTGGGGATCCTTCGGGAAAATCTGACGAGCGCAACTTGTTGGACGAAGCTACCTTAAATAAAAATGTCGCTGGAATAAAAGCACAATTAGAACGTTTCATTAATTTTAATGATGGAAGTGAAAACGAGGCTCAACTAGTAAACAACTACGATTGGATGAAAGAAATTTCGATCATAGAGTTTATTCGTGATACTGGAAAGCACATTACCGTTAATTATATGATGGCAAAAGAATCTGTAAAGAAAAGATTGAGTTCTGAATCTTCTGTAGGAATGTCTTTTACCGAGTTTACCTATCAGTTATTTCAAGGCTACGATTTTTACCATTTATACAAAGAAAAAAATTGTGTATTACAAATGGGAGGTTCTGACCAATGGGGTAATATTACCACAGGTACAGAATTAGTAAGACGTAAAGCCAGAGGAAAGGCCTACGCCATTACTTGCCCACTTATTACCAAAGCGGATGGTACTAAATTTGGAAAATCAACTGATGGAAATATTTGGTTGGATGCAAAGAGAACATCTCCCTACAAATACTACCAATATTGGTTAAACACTAGTGATGTAGATGCCGAAAAATACATTAAAATATTTACGTTCTTAGATCAAGAAACGATCGAAGCATTAATTGCAACACATAAGGAAGCACCACATCAACGCTTACTTCAAAAGAAAATTGGAGAAGAAGTTACCATTATGACTCATGGTCAGGAGGCTTATGACAATGCGATCAAAGCTTCAAATATATTGTTTGGAAAATCTACTGCTGATGATATCAAAGCTTTAGACGAACAAACATTTTTAGATGTTTTTGAAGGGGTACCAATGTCCGAAATTTCAAGAGCACAGATAACTGAAGGAATAGACATTGTAGACGCTTTTTCAAACACAGGTTTTTTAAAATCTAATGGTGAAGTTCGTAGAGCTTTAAAAGAAAATTCTATTTCAGTAAACAAAGAAAAGGTTACTGATACTTTTAAAGTAGCGACTAAAGACCTAATTGCTGATAAATTTGTTTTACTACAACGTGGTAAAAAAACATACTTTTTACTTAAAATTACAGAGTAAACTATTCTCAATAGACCTTATAAAAAGCCACTTGTCTTAGGATAAGTGGTTTTTTTTATCCCATCATTTTTTGTACTTTCCCAAAAAAAATTGACATTATCTTCCTAATAAGATAATATTCTTAACGGTATACCTCCTATGAGACAAAGTATAAAGAAAGAGCTTACTCGGCAACAATTGCTGAGTAAAGGCTATGAGCTTATTAATAAATATGGCTATCATGGCACGAGTATCGACAAATTAATATCTGAACTAAAGATAACAAAAGGATCCTTTTATTATCATTTTAAAAGTAAAGAGGATTTTACACTCACTATTATCAGAGAAATAATAAGTGACAATATTACACGCGATTTTATAGCTCCTTTAAAGCTTAAAGGAAATCCCATTTTTATCCTAACCGATTGCTTGGATGAAAAATTTATAAACAGTAAACGAACACTCACAGACACAGGAAGTCCGCTCACCAATTTTATTACAGAGTTAAGTGTGATTAATAAAACATTTAAGGACGAACTAAAAAAAATAACAGACAAGTGGGCCGTTGCACTCGTATTGCTCATTCAAGATGGTAAAATGAATGGACATATTGCACGTTTTGTAGACAGTGATGCGAGCGCTATGTTTATTATAGCATCCATAGAAGGGGTGCAAACCTTACGGCAATTAGATAGTAACAAGGCCCATTATATAAATTTTGTACAGCAACTTAAACTCTATATCAATTGTTTAAAAGCTTAAATTATTGCACTAATAAATTACAACCCCTGATATCCGAATGATCAAAACGACCTAGTATCTCAAATAGATTTTCCTTGTGAAGTTTCCCTAAATCTTGGGTCGCTATAAAGGAACAAGACTCAATATTAGCAAGATCTACCACATTTATCCCTCCAGATTTACCAAGGTCTAAATAAGACAATGGATCTTCCGTGTCACGTATCATCACTTTCATCCAATTCGGGCAAATAAACAAGCCCTCCCCATTAGAATAGGCCTGGCTTAATAGCTCTGTCATTCCATACTCTGAATGAATTACCTCTAGACCAAAACCGGTACAAAGTTTCTGATGTAACTCTGTGCGAATCATTTCTTTTCGACGGCCTTTCATCCCTCCCGTTTCCATAATAATGGTGTTTGTTAACTTGAATTTTTCTTTTTCAATTAAATCCAATAAGGCATAAGTCACCCCTATTAACAACACTTTTTTACCTGCATTATTTAACGCATGTAACTTTTTAGAAATCAAGTCATAATCATCCAAATAGAAACCACTATCCTTATTTTTTGTATCCTTAATAAGTGCATCTACCATATATATTAACGAAGAACCCTCTCTTTCCAAATAAGAAGGCAACAAGGCCAAAATGGTAAAATCCTCCACAGAACCATAAAATTGCTGAAAGCACATTCTAAAACTTTGTTCGTAAATAGCAATATCCGTCACATGATGTTTTGAGGGGATTACTCCAGTGGTACCACTACTTAAAAAAGTCTGAACTACGGGTGATTTGGAACTAAGCACCGTATGAGATTTAAAAAACTGAATGGGTAAAAAAGGAATATCTTTTAGCTTTTTAATTCGTGAGGTATCAACTTTCAGAAAATCTAAAAACTGCGCATAGACTTGATTCTGATTGGATTGGTAATGAAATATTTCAAGCGCTTCTCGCTCAAAATCCACATCGTCCTGAATGTTAAATAGTTGATTTGTATCCATAAAATTTTTAAACATTGCAAAAGTAATGTAAATTTACGCAACCTTAGAACAACTCTGGTATCTAATAGATATAAATTAAACGTTCACGTTTGAGTTTAAATAAATTAATAAAACAATGTGCTCTTAATGATAAGACAGCACAAGCCACGGTTTACGAACTTTATGGGAGTAAGCTCTTTGCTCTGTGCCTAAAATATTCGAACAATAAACAAGAAGCACAGGATAATTTTCAAGATGGTTTTATTACTATATTTCACAAAATAGAACAGTTTAATTTTAAAGGTTCGTTTGAGGGATGGATGAAGCGAATAATGGTCAATACAGTTTTGCAAAAATATCGTAAAAAAAATGTATTAAACATTGTCACAGAAAACATTCCAGACGAAGTAATAGTAGATGTAGACGAAGATGAAGTATCGTTGGACATGTTATTGAAACTGATACAAGAATTACCAGAACGATACCGATTGGTTTTTAATCTTTATGTACTTGACGGGTACACTCACAAAGAAATATCTAGTTTTTTAAACATTGCCGAGGGCACCTCAAAATCAAATTTATCAAGAGCAAGATTCATACTAAAAGAGAAAGTAGAATCTATATTAAGTGACCAAATATCTGGTTAAGTACGCCTAATGAGAGAAGAGAAAAACATAGATAGATTATTTCAAGAAAAGTTAAAAGACTTTGAGGTGTTACCCCCTAATAAATCTTGGAACTTTATCGAACAAAACATGGTGGTAAAATCACCAAAAAAGAAAACAGCATTTTGGATGCGCGTTACAAGTATTGCCGCAATGTTACTTGCATTTATCACACTTGGAAACAAATATATTGCACCCAATAATTTCAGTGAAATCCAGCAATTTATTTTTAAGCAGAAAGATACCATTAAAAGTATTGTACAAACCGGAGAGGCAAAAACACAAACACTTTTAAAAAACGGCACCTTAAAACTACCTACAAAGGTGATTCCTTTGAACGCACAAAAACAGATTACCGAAACTGAATTAGAGGAATTTACAATTTTGGAAAAAGTGAGACAAAAACAACCAAATGTATCATTTACACTAAAAGACGGTGAAAACCTCCCTTTAAATAAGGAAATTTCAGCTCCCGAATTCTCTAAAGAAAAACGATGGTCTATTGCCTATAATGTGGCGCCAATTTATTTTAGCTCGTTTGGGTCAAGTTCATCACCTGTGAATCATGAGCTTGAGAACAATAGCGTCTCAGGAAAATCTAATTTTTCACATGGAATAAAAATTGCATTCAAACTAAACAATAAATTCAGTGTACAATCAGGAGTAAACCTAGTAGGGGTAGGTTATACGACCAATAACATTCAGCTTCCTCCTGGAGTCGCCATTATTAGTTTAACTGATATTGCCGGAATTTCAAGGACTACTTCTAAAATTCCTGCAGGGTCATATACAAAGAAAATGGAAAAACCTGGTTCCTATCCAAATAGTCACACAGGGAGTATCGATCAGGTATTTGGTTATATAGAAATTCCTTTAGAAATTAAATACCAAATAACAGGTGGAAAATTAGGCGTAAATATTGTTGGTGGTTTTAGCACCTTATTTTTAAACAAAAACGAATTATTAATAGAAGCAGACGGTTTTAGAACCAGTATTGGAGAAGCTTCTAATTTAAAAGATATAAACTTTAGCGGAAATATAGGGGTGGATGTAGATTACTTAATTCACAAAAACATCTACATAAACGTAAGTCCTATGCTAAAAGTACAAACCAATACCTTTTCTAAAAGTACTGGCGATTTTCAGCCGTATTATTTAGGGATTTATACCGGGTTAAACTTTAAGTTTTAGTTGGTTTATTTATTTGGTTGGTTACCAAATAATGATAAAGTAAAGCCGTTTCTTCATTGAAACGGCTTTCTTTTTTTTCCTTGGAAAATTCTTTTATTTAGTTGTAAATTAGCCTAGACAAAATAAAAAACTTCAAACAACATGGACATACAGTTAATGCTAAAACAATTAGGTATTAAAGAAATAAATAACGGAACCTCCACGGGTTTAAATAATTTTGGTTCAGGAGAAACAATCTCTTCCATCTCCCCTGTAGATGGTGCCATTATTGGAAAAGTAACAACTACTACTCGTGAAGATTACGAAAAAGTAATGGAAACTGCCACCGCAGCATTTAAAACATGGCGCATGAAGCCTGCTCCATTACGTGGAGAAATAGTACGTCAGTTTGGTGATAAATTAAGAGAATTAAAACAACCCTTAGGAGAACTAGTTTCTTATGAAATGGGGAAGTCATTACAAGAAGGACTCGGAGAAGTTCAAGAAATGATAGACATCTGTGATTTTGCAGTTGGTTTATCACGTCAGTTGCATGGACTTACCATGCACTCGGAACGCCCAGGTCATAGAATGTACGAACAATACCATCCTTTAGGAGTTGTGGGAATTATTTCTGCATTTAATTTCCCTGTAGCCGTTTGGGCATGGAATACTGCCTTGGCTTGGATTTGTGGTGATGTATGTGTTTGGAAGGCATCAGAAAAAGCACCTTTATGTAGTATTGCTTGCCAAAATATAATCGCATCAGTCATCAAAGAAAACAATTTACCAGAAGGACTATCTTGTATTATAAATGGAGATCATAATGTAGGTGAATTTATGACTACCGACAAAAGAATCCCTTTAATTTCTGCCACTGGATCTACCCGAATGGGAAAAATAGTAGCACAAACAGTCGCAGGACGTTTAGGAAAATCATTACTAGAATTAGGAGGTAATAATGCCATTATTGTTACCCCAGATGCCGATATTAAAATGACCGTAATAGGTGCTGTATTCGGTGCCGTAGGAACCGCAGGACAACGCTGTACCTCTACCCGTAGATTAATCATCCACGAATCTATGTACGATCAAGTAAAAGATGCCGTGGTCGCCGCTTATGGACAGTTGCGTATCGGTGATCCTTTAGATGAGAACAATCATGTAGGGCCGTTAATTGATACGGATGCAGTAAAAATGTACCAACATGCCTTAACTAAAGTAGTAGAAGAAGGTGGAAAAATCCTCGTAGAAGGAGGCGTTCTAGAAGGAAAAGGATATGAAAGTGGCTGTTATGTAAAACCAGCCATTGCAGAAGCAGATAATACGTTTGAAATAGTACAGCACGAAACTTTTGCTCCTATTTTATATTTATTAAAATATAGTGGAACTATTGAAAACGCTATGGACATTCAAAACGGCGTTGGACAAGGCTTATCAAGTGCCATCATGACAAACAACTTAAGAGAAGCAGAATTTTTCTTAAGCCAACAAGGGTCTGACTGTGGAATAGCCAATGTAAACATCGGAACTTCAGGTGCCGAAATTGGAGGTGCTTTTGGAGGTGAAAAAGAAACAGGTGGTGGACGCGAGTCTGGATCAGATGCATGGAAAGTGTATATGAGAAGACAAACAAACACTATTAACTACACCACCGAATTACCACTGGCACAAGGAATTAAATTTGACTTGTAAAACCAAGACAAAATATCATATTAAAGGCGAAACTTATAAGTTTCGCCTTTTTTTTTACACATTTATAAACGAGAAGCACCACCAATAACTGATAAAATTGATGTCAATTAGAAAGCTTATACGTATTTTTGCCTAAAACATACTACCATGTACCTAGTACGTAAAACATATATAAGTCCGGCGACAGAAGTTGCAGAACTCATCAACGAAAATTATCACTTACTTTTATTTCTAGAACATTTAAATATTGATTTTTTGGTCTACGATAAAACCGTGAAACAAGTCTGTGAAGAAAATAACATCGATGTAAACGTATTTATTGTTTTAGGAAATTTGTACAATGGCTTATTCCCAAACAAAGAAGAAATACACTCCTTAAAAGACATTCAATTAATCATTCTTTTTTTAAGAAACAGTCACTTGTATTATAAAAACGAAGTGTATCCGAAAATTTTAAATTATATCAGTATTCTTCGCGAGCATAATACATCCAATGACATTGCACTAATAGAACGTTTTTTTACCGATTATTTTAACGAAGTTGTAGAACATATGGAATATGAAGATAAAATTGTGTTCCCTTACTTTACTCAATTATTAGACAATACCCAAGACACTGATTCCGATTTCTCGGTAAAAGGATACAGAGAGCATCATTCGGACATCGAAGTGAAACTATCGGATTTAAAGAATTTATTACTCAAACATATCGTTATAAAAAACGAACACACTACGAGGCGTAAATTTCTACATACCTTATTTGAATTAGAATATGATTTAGGGATTCACTCCAGTATAGAAGAAAAAATATTACTTCCTTTAATTGAAAACATAGAAAAGGAGCATTCTAATGGATAGGCAGCGAATACATATACTACTTTTAGAACCCTCCCATATCGTTTCGGAAGGACTCTCACATATTCTTTTAAAATCTAACCATCGTTTTTCTATTAGTCAATATTCTGATTTAAAATACTTAGATACCATTATTAAAAAAGAGCAAAACACCGTGGTTATATTAAACCCCTCTCTTTTACAAAACAGGAATAAGGACTTTATAAAAATAAAAAACACCTATCCTTCTACCCGATGGATGGCACTTGTTTACTCTTATTTTGACCAAGATATACTTCGTAAATTTGACGAACAAATAACGATAACGGAGACTGCAAAAAATATTATTTCGAAACTTATTAAAATATCGCAACATCAGAAAATAGACTCCAGTAATCAGCAGGCTACTCTAACCGAACGGGAAACGGATATTTTAATCCATTTAATAGACGGGCTCTCTAATAAAGAAATAGCAAATACACTTTCTATTAGTATCCACACGGTGATAAGTCACCGAAAAAATATTACAGAAAAAACAGGGATTAAAAGTCTCCCAGGACTGACTATTTACGCGATCACAAAAAAAATAATTCAATTAGACTCTTAAGCATCCCTACTTATAATTAATAGCCTCTGCAATATCCCTATATAAAGGGATTGTAAACTCTATGTTTTGACTTTATTTTTGCAGCTTGTTTAATCTCAAAATTTAAGAGGACATCATGAAACAGGCAATTCTTATTTTACTGTGTATTCAAGGTTTATTTGCAAACTTATATGCATCAGAAACAGGTACAATTACAGGAAATATAATCGACAATAATACAGAAGTTTTACCCTACGCAACAGTCGTATTAAAAAACACAATTACGAACAAAACTCACGGTACTATGTCCGATGATCAAGGGTATTTTTACTTCAATAATATCCAAACAGGGACTTATTTAGTGCAGATCTCATATGTGGGACTCATTTCATTTGAATCCGATGTTATTACCATTCACAATGGTGAACGCATAGAAATTAAAGACATCACCTTACAGCCAGAAAAAAACATCCTTTCCGAAGTTGTAGTACAAGGAAACAATAATATAAGTGTTGTAAAACCAACTTATGTAAAATATAAAGTAAGCTCTCTTATCTCTCAAACAGGAGGAAATGCAGGAGATATTTTAAAAAACATGCCCTCCATCGCCATGGACGGAAGTCTTGGACAGAATAGAAATATTAAATACAGAGGACTTGGAAGTGCGTATACTAAAGTACTTATTAATGGAAAAGATACAGGACTAAGAGGGAAAAACAGAGAATCTATTATCGATCAAATTCCTGCAAGTAGTATTAAGTATATTGAGATACTATCTGTTCCTGGCGTAGAATACCAATCCGAAGGAATCAATGGTATTGTAAATATTGTTTTAAAAGAAAACCATGCCTACGGAACCAAAGGAAACGTACAGGTAATGGTTGGAAATAGCCATGGACTCGCTGGAGGATTTGGAATCTCACACAAAACAGAGAAATTTACTATTTTTGGAAACTACGATTATCAAGAAAAAAACTTGATTAAAGAAGAGGAAAAGCTAAAAACTTCTTTTAAAGACGGAAAAACTTCTGGACATGAAAGAAAAATGGAAATAGAAGATAGACATACATTAAACCAAACCTTTAGAACAGGATTTGACTATTTAATACTTCCAAAAACAAAAATAAGCGCTACGTATATTTACGGTTCACAACAAGAGGGTAGATCCAAAGTAAACGACATGCAAAAAACAGCTGCAGACAAAAGCTTTAAGGAAGGTGCCCAAGAAATAAAGACCCGTAAACAACCGAGCGACTACCAACAAGTAATGGCTGCGATTAACCATTCATTAAAAAACAATGCACAATTGTTTGCCGATTTTAGTTACATGAGATCTAACCAAGATAAAAACGAACTAAAAACAACTCACAAGGTTAGTGAAGACGGTAGATGGTTAGATTTAACTCCTAAAGTTGAAGATAAAATTGAACGTAACCAACGTGATACTTACACTTGGTCTGTTGGACTTAACAGTCTTAAAATAGGATCGCAAGACCTAAAACTAGGCTATACAGGAATTTCAGAAACAAGTGATTTTAATGCTCGTAAAAACAAATTTAAGTATAAAGATCTTAGCTGGTCTGTTGGTGCAGACGGTAAGGATAATTTCACCTTAAAGGAAACCACCCAGGCAATCTATGCTAGTGATGAATTTACCTATTCGTTTTTGAGAATTAATGCAGGAATTAGATATGAATTCACCCAACTTAGATCTGAAACAGCAAACGTAAACAATCAAATAAAAGCGGACTATAATATTGTATTGCCTAATATTTCTCTTACGGCAAATATAGACAAGACCCAATACATTACTTTTAATTTTGGAAGACGTATTCGCCGTCCTGGTTTTAAAGATTTAAATCCATATTTAGAAGAAAAAGAAGCTGACTATTTTAAGACTGGAAACCCAGATTTGATGCCAGAAAAAGCATGGGCTTATGAAGTTGGTTATTTAAAAAACTTTAAGCACTTTAATATTGGAGCCAATATCTTTTACAGAGATATTAACGATGTCATTCAAAAAACATTGTCAGAAGACGCCCAAGGAATTACTACAGAAAAACCTTTAAACACTGGACGTGCTTGGACAAAAGGTGTAGAATTTATGACCGGTATTTCTGCCTTTGAATTTTGGCAATTAAATGCAAGTTACTCACTGTTCAAATCAAAAATAACAAGTGGAGAGTACAAAGGTGATGCTTTAAAAGATCAATACAAATGGTCTGCAAAAGCCATCAATGATTTCACCTTGCCTTACAATACGCAGTTACAAATATCGATAAATGCAGTAGGTCCTAAAAAGAGTAAAATAGAAACAGAAAAAACCATGTGGTTTTCTGATTTAGGAATAGAAAAATCGTTAGGAAATGGTGCTTCCTTAGTTTTTCGTGTATCGGATATATTTGATAGTTTATCCAATGATAAAACAAAATTCACTGATAAATCTACTACCTACGAACACGAAAGCACCTTAGGTCGCGTGTTCTTGGCAGGAATTAAATATTCGTTTTAAGTAACAAAATGTTAAAAAAAACAAGGCAATATCATAACTGGATTGGATTGATCCTAAGTATCCCCACTTTTATCGTGGGGATTACTGCTTTATTAATCACCTTTGAAAACACTTACAAAGACACTTCTAGCGAACCTATTGTAAATGTATCCTGGCTTCCTGGATATTCCAATGCACTTTCAAGTAGTGAAAAATCTGACAAAAATAACCGTATTAGAGCCAGTTTAAGCCTCACTCCAAACCTACGTTACATAGGAACTACAAATGGCCTATTTCAAGTAGAAAAAGACCGTTTAATTAGCATTCCTAGTATAGAAGGCATCCAAGTACATTGCATTAAAAAAGTTGCTTCTAGTATTTGGATAGGAACAAAAAAGGGACTTTTCAAAATGGATCTTTCATCTCAAATAACGGAATTGAAATTTAACAGAGAAATACATCAAATAGAAAGCCCTAATGATAGTACGCTTATTGTCTCTGACCATAAAACATTATTTATAAGTAATAACAATGGAATCTCTTGGCGTAAGGACAGTTCTTTTCAAGCCTTAGAATTTCCAATTTCAACAAGCACTAGTTCTCGTAAAACAACAAGCATCAAACTCCATAAATTAATTATGGACATGCATACGGGAAAAGCTTTCTTTGGGAAAAAATTTGAAGGTATTTGGATTTTTATTCTAGGACTGACTGTTTCTGTTTTATCCCTTACAGGGATTTATATGTGGTATAAAAAAAGAAGTAACAAGGCCAAACGGGCTAAGAAAGCATCCGTTATAAAGCAAAAAAAGTTGGAGGAATAATCTTATTAAAATTTATAATAAAGAACAAAGAGTATTCATACAATGATATCCCTTGATCTTTATTATAAATTTTAATTATTTTTTACTAGGAGAAAATAATCATTTTCTAATTTCAGATACCCTTGATCATAAATATAATGATAAGTATTTCCCGTTTTAGTAATATAGACAGATGTAAAATAATTAAAAATAAAACCCGCATCAAGTAAGCTAATCTTACCAACTTTGGTTTTACCTAGGTGATTGAGTTTTGTTAAAACTTTATAGTTTTTCCGCAATCTATTATTTGTATTTCTAATCAATTTTCTACTCTCGGGATTCACCTTATTATTGTAAGAATTCCTACAATAATCCGAGCAGAACTTTTTATCAATCCGACCATGGACTGTTTTGTCACACTCTAAGCAAATTTTATCATCATCCTTCATATTCAGAGTTTTCTTAATGTTAGAAAATTCTTTATTTATTCCTAATCCTCCGTCACACTACCCCAGTTTTCACCTGATTTAATTCGGTATAATTGCATTTCAGAAATTCCAAATTGTTTGGCAATCATCTTCATGCGAGTTCTTCTATTCGGGTCGTTAATTTTTCGTTTAATCAACTTTACTTTTGCTTCCGTTAATTTCGAATATTTTCTGACTTTAGAAGCTTTTATTACCAAAGGATTACTTTTCTGATGTTGTGCAACTTCGGGTCTTGTTAACCATTTTAGATTAGCAGCTTCGTTGTTAATCTTTTCAAAATCCAAGTGCGTTACATATTTTTTATCTTCTGGGTTTTCCAAAAAAGCTTTGGCAATTGCTCTATGTACATAACAAGAAGTTCTTTTCCCTCCGTTTTTTGCAATCCAGAACATTTTATAACCTCCTGTCAAATTAGTTTTCACTAAAGCGAACTCTTCTTGATCTACTTTTCGCGACTTTACGCGTCCGTAATCTGAAACTTCAAACAACTCGAATTCGCTCCACAAATCCTCCCTGTAAGGCTTCCAGACCTCGTTTTTAAAATCTATTATCATATAACCATTATTTAAGTACGTTACAAATATACAACTAAATTACTCGAATTCAAACGACTACAATTATTTACAAACAGTTACATACGGAAGTAAGCACTTAAAAACCTTCTAACTCCCTGTTACTCTTCTATTTTTGCACTGCTGACATGAACTAATGAATGCCAGTGAAATTTAAACATTATAGTATGAGATCATTAAAAAACAGTGTTCATTTAATAGGACACATCGGAAACACACCAGAAATCAATACCTTAGAAAACGGAACTAAAGTAGCCAAGCTATCTATAGCCACCAACGACTCCTACAAAAATAAAATAGGAGAAAAAATTATCCAAACGGAATGGCACAACTTAGTGGCATGGAATGGAGTGGCTGAAATTATCGAAAAATTTGCACCTAAAGGAAAAGAAATTGCCATTGAAGGAAAATTGACCACACGTACTTGGGACGACAAAGAAGGGAACAAACGCTATACAACAGAAGTAGTTGTGAATGAAATCATGCTCTTAGGAGGGAAATAATGAGTGTACTATTATTGAAAAAATCAGAATTTTCTTAAAAACGATGCTTGGTTACTAAACCCACGTTTACTTATACAAGTATCGTTTTCACAACGCAATAACTGAAGTAAGACCAGCTCTTACGAGACCGTCTTTATGACACTTAAAATCAAGGAGCAAACCTAAGTTCACTCATCAAGGCTTCATTTATATGACGCTCTAATTAAGCGTATACCCAATACTGCTTCGATCCATTTTAAGTCCTGATTTTAGGGTGCAATTAACGAGCTCCTGAGATAAACCAACAGGTTACAATTCCACTCTATCGTTTAATTAATACACACAAATTACAAGGCAGCAATAATAAAGGAGCTAACTTAAAAAGTTCGTTTTTTCAGATGTATCCAAAAATATAATCTTCTCCATTAAACGCTTCTGCAAGGACAATGTTAATAATCCATTTAAAAGCAAGAAACGTTTATCTATTGAACCTTACCATTCATACTATCAAGTTAAACACTAAAAGATTGACTATAGTAAACTCCCCTATAATAAAGCACCTTTGAAGTATCATTTTCTATGTTCATAGAATGATTGAATTAATTAAATAGGTCTGAGCAGCGCTAGCATAAAGGCTAGCGCTGTTTGCATTAAACAAAATAACGGCTCGCATAAGACCGCCCGTAAAAATTCACTATATTAATCACTTAAAACAAACTCAACACTATGAAAACTATTAAACTATTGTCATTGCTGATGCTTGTTATGACCTTTTCCTGCACAGCTCCAGCAGAAAATACACCTAAAAAACCAACTGGGCTTATCAATAAAAAAACAGCAATTCAATACGAAAAAAATTATGTAGACCATCAATATAAATACATTAATCAATATGTAAATAAAAATTTAGGAAAAAACTCAACGGAAAAATTTAAAGACCATAGAGAAGTATTTTTTACCTTAGAGAATTTAGAAAACTATTTGGCCTATGTAAAAAAAGCCTCTAAAGAAAAAGGCTACCAAGGCTTAGGAATACGTATCTATTTTGGAGCCAAAAAAGGAGCGGATAGTCTTTATAAATCAACCGTTTTTCTTTCTCCTACACACCAATCATCTGTAAACAAGCCATCAAAAAACGCGATTAAGAATTCATTTTACACCGCAAAGGAGCGCCCGATAAACTCAACTGACATCGATGCGTTAAACTACGGAAGCTCCGGAGAACCGGACAACTATAACGGAAACTAATAATGAGATCCGTATTAGACATCTTATTGTGGACTTCACAAATAATTGCTTTTATAATGGCGATAGTACAATGGAAAAATTACAAAGACACTACGGAAAGGTACTTTGTTTTTTTCCTACTGTATGTGCTCCTTACGGAGTTTTCAGGATATATTATCCCACATCTCTACCAGCGTAAAAGCCAATTTGTGTATAATCTATTTATTACAATAAGCTATTCTTTTTACCTGCATTGGTTTGCTAGTTTTCTAAAACGTCCAAAATTAATATTGCTACTATCCCTCGTATTTTTAGGTGCTATTATTAGTTCTTTAGTTTATGAGAATTTTTTTATTCATTTATGGGGCTATGCATTTAGAACAGGAGCCGTCATCTTTTTATTTTGTGCCACACTTTATTATTCTGATTTACTAAAACAGGATGCTGTCATTAATTATCTGACCTCCAGAAAATTTTGGATCATCTCAGGCTTATTGATCTTTCATATTGGTTTTTTACCTTTAGAAATGCTACAAAGGCAAAAAGGTATTGTATCTACCTTAAACTACAGATTGGCTTTAACATTTTTAAATATTATTTTATACGGTTTTATAACATTCGGTTTTTATGCAGGATCCAGAAATTGACATCGAAAACATATTTCTAGTGCTGTTCTCTATCATTTTATTGGTTATTGGAGCACTCGTCTTTTTATTTGTGGTCTTTAATACACGTAAAAATGAGTTAATACAACAAAAATTAAAAGAAGCGCTAGCCCATCAAGAAAAAGTACACGAATTACAATTAAATGCTTTACGCGGGCAAATGAATCCACATTTTGTACATAATTCTCTAAATGCTATTCAGTATTATATACAAATGAATGATGTAGAAAGCTCGGAAAAATACCTGTCAAAATTCTCCAAGTTAATGCGTTTGTTTTTCGAGTATTCTCGAAAGAAACAAATAAGTATCGCAGATGAAATTAAGCTTTTAAATAATTATTTAGAAATAGAAAAATTACGTTTTGAAGACAAATTAAACTATGTCATAATTATAGATCCTTTGTTAGATATAGAAGATGAGCAACTACCAGTAATGATCCTACAACCCATTGTAGAAAACGCTATAAACCACGGAATTTTTCATAAAAGCACAAAGGGAACTGTAAGTATCACTTTTAAAAAAATACACCATGGGTTTCGCATTTACATTGAGGATGATGGCATTGGAATACTCAAATCAAAACAATTACAAAAAAACCTCTTAAACAGACATAAACCACATTCTTCCAATGTTGTAGAAGACCGGCTTCAGTTATTAAAAGAAAGTAACCTTTTTGATATTAGTTATTCTATCCAAGATGTATCAGAAACAGGAAAAACAGGAACCAAAGTGGTGTTGGATTTTAATTTAAATTTATAAACGATGAGTATCTCTGTAATTATAATTGACGATGAACCAAAAGCAATCGCTACACTTCAAAACAAAATAGAACGCTTTTGCCCTAAATTAAATATCATCGCTACCACAACCAAACCAAAAGAAGGTATTGACTTAATTCATAAGTTACTCCCTCAACTGGTGTTTCTGGACATCGCTATGCCCGAGATAAATGGATTTGAATTATTAAAAAGAATTAAAACACCTAATTTTGAAATCATTTTTGCCACTGCTTTTGATGATTATGCCATTGAAGCGATCAACCAATCTGCCATCGGTTATTTAGTAAAACCAGTAGACAATGACGATTTGATAAAATCCGTACATAATGCCTGTAAAAATATAGAAGAAAAAACCGCCTTAGAAAAAAACAAAAACTTAATTAAAAATTTAGGTGTTCAACTTTTTCAAGACAAGAAAATAATTGTACCCAGTCAAAACGGCTTGGAATTTTTAAAAATTAGAGACATTATTCACTGTGAAGGAACGGATGGATACACAAAAATTTACCTGAATAAAAACGACTCATTTTTAAGTTCATATAGCATTGGTCATTTCAAAAAACTACTAGAACATCAAGGTTTTTATTTGGTACATAAGTCCCACTTAATAAACCTGAATTTTATAGAAAAATATTTAAACGAGGGGTATGTTGTACTGTCTGGCAACACAAACGTTCCTGTTTCTAGAAATAGAAGAAATGATTTTTTAAATAGTTTAAAAGAGATGCATAATGGAGAGGACGAATAAAAATTTCTCATTAAAAAAGCCTGCATTGATATCCGAATGCAGGCTTTTAATTTTTATAAAGATAGTAGTGTTCATCTCGATGCTCACTACTAAAATCTAATATCTCCTTAGTACGCTCTCTTATTATTTCCTTCATAGAAATTAATAAAAGAATCGTTTACTACACGCATTCCTCCTGGTGTAGGATAGTCTCCGGTAAAGTACCAATCACCTAGATGATCTGGACAGGCAATATGTAAATCTTCTACTGTTTGATAGATAATTTGAATGTCTGCTTTGGTATCTTTGGTTTTTAACATCTGTGCAATTTTATCCGAAATTTGAGTATCGGTAAATGGCATGTATATTTCTTTTACAAAATTTACAATGGTGTTATCGTCATTTCCTTGCTGATGCTTACATTTTGCATACACTTCAGAAATCAATGCTTCTTTCCCTTGATCTTTTAACAATTCGATCGTTGCTCTAAAAGCAATAAAATCACCCAAACGTGCCATATCTATCCCATAACAATCAGGATATCTAATTTGTGGCGCCGAAGAAACAATCACAATTTTCTTAGGAGACAAACGATCCAATATTTTGATGATACTCATTTTTAATGTCGTTCCACGAACAATACTATCATCAATAATCACCAAGTTATCGGTAGGTTTTACAATTCCGTAGGTAACATCATAAATATGCGCTACTAAATCATCTCTACTTTTATCATCTGCAATAAACGTACGTAGTTTAGCATCTTTAATCGCTAATTTTTCAATACGTGGACGCTGTGCTAAAATTTCTTTTACTTTCTCGGGTGACAAGGTGTTTTTTGCCGCCAATAAAATTTCAGCTTTTTGAGAATTTAAGTAATCCTCTGCTGCTTCTCTTAATCCGTAAAACGATGTTTCTGCAGTATTAGGAATGTATGAAAATACGGTGTTTTTCATATCACCATCTATCTTCTTTAAAATATGAGGAAATACTAATTTCCCTAATTTCTTGCGTTCTCTATGAATATCGGCATCACTACCACGAGAAAAATAAATACGTTCAAAAGAACAGGATTTTTTAGGCAATTGCTCTAAGATCTGTTCTACAGTTACCTTTCCATTTTGCTTCATAATCAAGGCATGACCTCGGTCCAATTCTTTTACATCTTCAATAGCAACATTAAATACCGTTTGAATTACAGGACGTTCAGAGGCAACTACTACCACTTCATCATCTTCGTAATAAAAGGTAGGTCTGATTCCAGCAGGATCACGTAACACAAACGCATCACCATGCCCTAACACCCCTGCAATGGCATAACCACCATCCCAGTTTTTTGCTGATTTCTGTAATATATTGGCAATATCCATACGTTCTCCAATAATAGGAGACGCATCTTTTTTACTATAACCTTCACTCTTTAATTCGTGGTATAAATCCAACACTTCATCATCAATAAAATGGCCGATTTTTTCCATTACCGTAACGGTATCAGTCATTTCTTTTGGATGCTGTCCTATTTCCACTAAATCGTCAAATAAACGACTAGAGTTGGTCATATTAAAGTTTCCAGCTACTAATAAATTACGATGCATCCAGTTACTTTGGCGTAAAAACGGATGCACACTTTCTATACTATTATTTCCAAAAGTTCCATAACGTACATGTCCTAAAAACAAGTTCCCCAAATAAGGTAGATTGTTTAATTGCCATGCTACGTCTTCCTTTTTATCTTCGTTTCCTTCCCAAGCAGTTTCTAATCGCGTATTTATTTGCGCAAAAATATCCTGAATAGGTTGTGCGGCATTTGAACGTACACGACTGATATAACGGGTTCCTGGTGCAACATCAAATTTAATACTTGCAATTCCAGCACCATCTTGACCACGGTTGTGCTGTTTTTCCATTAATAAATACATTTTATTAAGGCCATAAAAAGCAGTACCGTATTTCTTCTGATAAAATTCTAATGGTTTTTTTAAACGAACCATTGCAATTCCGCATTCGTGTTTTATTGCATCACTCATAATGTAGTTGTGTTCTGTGGTGTTAGTTGTATTGTGTGATTATCTTAAAATAAAAATTCCGCAATATAGCGGAATTTTTATAGGTTGTTATTTGATAGTATACTGAGTCAATTCTTTAAATTGCTCCAGTCTTTCTTTCACTTCGTCTGCCGTTAATTCTTGCATGCGTTCTGTTCCAAATTTCTCTACACAAAACGATGCTAGATTAGATCCATAAATCACCGCATTTTTTAAATTGTCGAAAGATAAATCTTCTGTTTTTGCAAGGTATCCTGCAAATCCTCCTGCAAAAGTATCTCCTGCTCCTGTTGGATCAAAAACTTCTGCTAATGGCAATGCTGGTGCATAAAACATTTTTCCATGATCAAACAGTAAGGCACCGTGCTCTCCTTTTTTAATCACTACGTATTTAGGTCCCATTTCGTGAATTTTCTTAGCAGCATTTACTAAAGAATATTCTCCACTCAATTGTCTAGCTTCTTCATCGTTTATGGTAATTACGTCTACACGTTTAATTACATTCAACAAATCGTCCAAGGCGATATCCATCCAAAAATTCATAGTATCTAATACTACTAATTTAGGTTTTACAGTCATTTGATCCAATACAGATGATTGTACCATTGGGTGTAAATTACCTAACATTACAATTTCACTGTCCTTATAATTCTCAGGAACTACAGGCTTAAAATGCTCTAAAACATTCAATTCTGTTGCTAAGGTGTCTCTTGTATTCATATCGTTATGATACTTTCCAGACCAGAAAAAAGTTTTTCCTTCTTTTACAATTTCAACACCGTCGGTATTTACGTTTTTTGCATTTAACATGTGTAAATAATCAGCAGGAAAATCTCCTCCTACTACCGATACAATTCCTGAATCTACACCAAAGTGAGATGCCGAAAGCCCAATGTAGGTTGCTGCTCCTCCTAATATTTTATCTGTTTTTCCAAACGGTGTTTCGATAGCATCAAATGCCACTGTTCCAACTACTAATAATTTACTCATACAGTTATATATTAAATACGATCTTTTATTTATTTTTGCAAAAATAAGTAATTCACATTATTTTTTACCTAATTTTGCTTGAAATTTATTACGTAAAACACAAATACACAAAAATATGAGTATCAAAGAGATACAAAAGGAAATAATAGATGAATTTTCGATGTTCGAAGATTGGATGGAACGCTATGAATATATTATTGAATTAGGTAAAGACTTACCCATTATAGCGGACAGTTTTAAAACAGATGACAACTTGATAATGGGCTGTCAGTCTAAGGTATGGTTACATGCAGCCATTGCAGCTGATAAAATTTCTTTTACCGCAGATAGTGATGCTATTTTAACCAAGGGAATCGTCGCCTTATTAATCCGTATTTTATCGGAGCAATCTCCGATGGATATTATGAGTGCCGATTTGTTTTTTATTAACGAAATAGGACTCACAGAACACTTATCCCCTACCCGAGCTAACGGACTACTAGCCATGGTGAAACAACTAAAGTTATATGCTTTAGCTTACCAGTCAAAGTTAGGATAAGATTCGTATATTTGCATTTATTTAGATTGAATTAAGAAACTATGAGCAGCGAACGCGTACAAGATTTAGGAAGTAAAATTATAGGACAATTAAAAGCAATTTTTGATCCAGAAATACCCGTAGACATCTACGAATTAGGATTGATATATGACGTGATGATCAGTGATGAAAATGACGTTAAAATTTTAATGACATTAACCTCTCCAAACTGTCCAGTGGCAGAAACTTTACCTATAGAAGTTGAGGAAAAAGTAAAGGAATTGGAAGAAGTGAAAGGTTGTGAAGTAGAAATTACTTTTGACCCAACATGGACGCAAGATTTAATGAGTGAAGAAGCCAAACTAGAGTTAGGTTTTTTATAATTCAGGAATAATTTAACCCATTACACATGTCAGAAATAGTTAATCGAGTTGCAAACAGCAAACTAATTACATTGGATTTAGAGGATTATTACCCTGTAGGATCCCGTGTTATTTTTGATATTAAACCTTGGTTGTTCCAAGAACTAATACTCAAAGAGAAAGATTTTAGAGAACAGGTTAAAAACCATGATTGGTCTCAGTATAAAGACAGTTATGTAAGTTTAACCTGTTCTTCTGACGCCATCATTCCATCCTGGGCTTATTTACTAATTAGCACCCAGCTTACACAACATGCTCGCCATATTATTATTGGCGATTTAGAACAGTTGGAAACCTCTATATTTGAAAAAATTATTTCAAATATACCTACGGAACAGTTTACGGACAAACCTGTTATTATTAAAGGATGCTCTAGTAAACCAATTCCCGAAACAGCTTATATCCGCTTGATAGAAAAACTACAACCCGTTGTTAAATCACTGTTTTTTGGAGAAGCTTGTTCTACGGTGCCTCTGTATAAAAAATAACCAATTGCTATCACTTGTATAGCTCTGTGTTGTTTCGTGTATTTGTAGAAATTAAACAGCTATAAAAACACAAACTGCCATACGGTTTCACCACGGCTTATTAGAGAAAATCAGAGAAAACCCAAAAACGAAGTCTTAACAAAACTATCGCATCTTTGTTCTCTAAAGACCTTGAGGAGACGTCAGGAAATGATGAAAATTCAGAAACGTTTAAGACTGTAGTTGTTTTAAAATCTACATTTTAAAACAACTACAGCTTTAAAAAAAGACATAAAGAAGATAAAAAACACTCCTTCCTATCATAACATCTGCTGTAAATTAATAACAACACTACAAAAATTTGGTATCGAAAAAATTCTTCTGGTGATGAAACTTAAAGATAAAATAAGGCACCACTAGTAATACCATATGATACTGGACTTATTCATTATTTGGACAAATAGATTCTCAAGTTAATTCGTTTAGATTCCACACTTTATTATTAAAAAAACAGGTTTATTTTTTTAATAACCAACCAAAAATTTCTTCTGTTTCACTTCTTCTCATCTCATACTATTTTTATTTAACTCCGAAAACCTAACCTTCAACAAATTACAGGAGCACTCTTTCGATTTTTAGTTAAATAAGTGACCTTTTCCGGAAAAAATTGTCTTACAGTAGTAGTATAATACTATATTTGAAAAAAAATTGAAAACACATTTATTATGAAAAAAGTATTGCTCTCAGTAGCATTTGTTTGCGTATGCGCAATTTCTTATGCACAAGACAAGGTAGAAACACCTAAAGATGGATGGAAAAAAGGAGGTAACGTATCATTTTTATTCAATCAATCTTCCTTTTCTAAATGGACTACCGGAGGAGAAAATAATGTATCCGCAACCTTAGGAATTAATTACGATTTCAATTATATCAAGGGAGATATTACTTGGGATAACAAAATCATCGCTTCTTATGGATTGACAAAAACAGCCAATAGCGAGTTTGAGAAAAAAACAGATGACCGTTTCGAATTCAACTCTTTATATGGTAAAAAAGCATTTGGAAACTGGTACTACTCTGCCTTTCTAAATTTAAAAACACAGTTTTCTAAAGGGTATAAATACGGAAAAAATACTGCCGGAAAAGAAATCAGAGATGAATTCACCAACCTTCTATCTCCTGGATACCTAACTTTTGGTCCTGGTATGTTATGGAAAAAAAATGACAACCTAAAATTCAACATTGCACCTTTAACCTCTAAAATCACTTTTATAGATAAAGACCTTAGAGCTATGAGAGGCATCTTGGATGATAGTTATTTTGGAGTAGATGCAGGAAAGAGTAGCCGATATGAATTAGGTTTAAATGCCTCTGGTTACTACAAATTAAAATTGATGAACAATGTGTCTATGGAAAACATATTGACCTTGTATACCAATTATTTGGAAGAGCCAAAAAATATAGATTTGGATTACACCATGAATTTGGTAATGACCATTAATAAGTATTTATCTGCAAATTTAACTTTCCAAACAGTTTATGACGACAATGCTGTAAGAGGATTTCAAACAAGAGAGGTCTTTGGAATTGGCGTTAATTACGGATTTTAATACACCTATTAACAAAACTATTCAGAATCGCCTAGAAAACTATTTCTAGGCGATTTTTTTGTATCTTTCAACTTCTAAACCAACTTCTATTTTCATGACGACATTATTACTAATTGCTTCAATTTCTATTTTTATATCTTTTCTATGCTCTATTTTAGAAGCAGTATTATTGAGTATCAATCCTACATTTATCAATATAAAAAAGAAGGAAGGGTTAGGCTATGCAAAAACATTGGATGCCTTAAAAAATGACATTGACAAACCCATCATTGCTATTTTAACTTTAAACACCCTAGCACATACTGTTGGAGCTATTATGGTGGGAGTACATGCAGAGTCTTTGGACTATGACATTAATATATTAGGTGTAAATATTGTAGGTATTGTATCTGCAATAATGACCATTTTAATTCTGGTAGTTTCAGAAATAATTCCTAAAACCATCGGTGCTACTTACTGGAAACAACTAGCAAGTTTTACCGCAAAAACCCTAACGGCCATGGTGTTTATCTTAAAATGGACAGGAATCTTATGGACATTGCAATTAACCACAAAATTGATAGGGAAATCGGGCCATGGTAGTGCTTTGAGTAGAGAAGATTTTAGTGCGATGGCAGAAATAGCTACAGAAGAAGGTGTTTTTTTAGAATCTGAGAGTACCATCATCAAAAACTTAATCAATTTTAAAGATGTAAAAGTAAAAAGTATTATGACCCCTAGAACGGTGATGGAAATAGCCGATGAAGACATGAGTATTCAAGAATTTTTCTCCAAAAATAAAGAATTGAAATATTCAAGAATCCCTCTCTTTCATGAGGATTCAGATAATATAACCGGATATTTTTTAAAGGATAACTTATACCAAGCCATCATCAATAAAAAGGGAAATGACTCCTTAAAAACAATCAAGAGAGAAATCTTAGTTACAGAGAGAAACCTATCCATCCCTGCATTGTTTGACACCTTAATAAGTAAAAGGGAACACATTGCCTTAGTCGTAGATGAATACGGGTCTGTAAGTGGTTTAGTCAGCCAAGAGGACATTATAGAAACCCTCTTAGGTCTAGAAATCATGGATGAGAGTGATAGCCATGCCGACTTGCAATTACTGGCAAGAGAAGGCTGGAAAAACAGGGCAAAAAAAATGGGAATTATTATTGATGACAAAACAAATCTCCCTAATTAACTTCCAAGGTCTTCACCATCCAAAATACCGCATAAAAAAGCCACTAATGACTAGTGGCTTTTTTATGCGGTATGATCACCTATTCAATCCAAAAGATCTAGATGCTCCTTATCCCTTATTTAAGTATATGTATACCGGAAAATGATCACTAAACCCTCCTTTATACCATTTACCTACATAGGTTCTAAATGGGGTCCCCCTATATTTACCTTTAAAAACTTTTACAAATTTCTTATTAAACACGTCGGCATATCGGAAAGAAAAACCGGTAGTATTCTTCTCAAAAAAGTTCTTGGTAAAAATGATCTGATCAAATAAATGCCACGTTCTTTTATGAGACAATGTTCCCTTTCCTTTAGCAAGCAGACTTTCCATAGGATTGTGCAAACTCGTATTAGACAATAATATTTCTTTAATACTCTTGTTCGTGGGATCATCATTAAAATCACCCATGATCATAATAGAGGCGGATGGATCTTCTAATTGAATACCGTCTACAATAGACCCCACTAATTCCGCTGCTTTTATCCTGTTTATTTCGGAAGTATCCTCACCTGATCTTCTAGATGGCCAGTGATTTACTAAAATATACATCAGTTCCCCTTTTAAACGCCCCTTAACATACAGTACATCCCTGGTATAATCTCGACTTCCATCAGGTCTGGTCAATAACAAAGGATAGGTTTTTGATTCCAACAATTCAAATTCTTTTTTCTGATACAGCAATGCCACATCTATCCCACGTTCATCTGGCGAATCATAATGTGCATATCCGTAGTGAAAATCAGCTAAATTTTTGTGTAGAACCAAATCCGATAACACCTCTTTGTTTTCTACTTCAACGACCCCCATTAAAACGGGTGGTAGTTTAGATTTATCAGTCCCTATTTGAGCTATGACACTGCTTAATTTTTTAATTTTTTTCTGATAACGTCCATAATTCCACTGTTTTTTTCCAGCAGGCGTAAAATCATCGTCAAATGTATTTTTATCATCCGTGGTGTCAAATAAGTTTTCTAGGTTATAAAACCCAATAGTAACGGGCTTTTTATTCTTTTTTTTAGAGAATATCATAGACATAGTAGTTCGCTTTAAGAGCGAATGTATTAAATTCTTTTATTAATCCTATGTATCAACACAATTTGTACCTTTGCCCCATGATAGATCCAAAAGTAGTTAGCTCGGAAAAAGCCGTATTGATAGGTGTAATTACCCAGAAGCAAAGCGAAGAACAAGTCACAGAATACTTAGATGAATTAGAGTTTTTAACTTTAACCGCTGGAGGTAAAGCCGTAAAACGTTTTACTCAAAAGATGGAAAAACCGAATCCAAAAACCTTCATCGGTGTTGGAAAACTAGACGAAGTACTTGCTTACATGACAGAACGCGGGATTGAAACTGCTATTTTTGATGATGAACTATCACCTGGACAACTTAGAAATATAGAAAAAATACTAGATTGTAAAGTACTGGATCGTACACACTTGATTCTAGATATTTTTGCAGCTCGTGCTCAAACTTCTTATGCAAGAACACAAGTAGAACTAGCACAGTGTCAATATTTACTACCGCGTTTAACCCGACTTTGGACGCATTTGGACAAACAAAAAGGGGGAATAGGAATGCGTGGACCTGGTGAGACTGAGATTGAAACAGACAGACGTATTATTCGTGATAAAATAACCCTGCTTAGAAAAAAATTACTTGTCATAGACCGTCAAATGGCTGTACAACGTAAAAACCGTGGTAAAATGGTACGTGTAGCCTTAGTTGGGTATACAAACGTTGGAAAATCCACTTTAATGAATGTGGTGAGTAAAAGTGACGTTTTTGCAGAAAACAAACTTTTTGCGACCTTGGATACCACCGTTAGAAAGGTAGTTATTAAAAACATTCCTTTCTTACTTACAGATACCGTTGGTTTTATTAGAAAATTACCTACACAACTGGTAGAATCATTTAAGTCTACCTTGGACGAAGTAAGAGAAGCCGATTTATTATTACATATTGTAGATATCTCTCATGATTCTTTTGAAGACCATATGGACTCCGTAAATGGTATTTTGGCCGATATAAAAAGTGCTGATAAACCAACGATTGTGGTGTTTAATAAAATTGATGCCTATACCCACGAAACCATCGATACAGATGATTTGGTAACTGAAAAAACCAAAGCTCATTTCACCTTGGAAGAATGGGAAAAAACTTGGATGAATAACCTCCAAGACAAGTGTATTTTCATCTCTGCCTTAAACAAAGATAATTTAGAAGCTTTTAAAGAAATGGTTTTTGATGCGGTAAAAGATATTCATATCTCTCGTTTCCCTTACAATGACTTTTTGTATCAGGAATATGATGAGTTGGGGGAAAAGTAATCAAAGTAGTACTTAGAAATACACTTCCTATATTTTATATATAATTACAAAAAAAAGGTTGAGAAGAAAGATACTGGAATCAGTAATCAATGCTTCTCAACCTCTTTTTTTTGACGTATACTAGAGTACCGTAGCCCATTTAGCAGATATCTGCTATTGTGTACATCTCCTGCTGCTTGGATTGTATAAGAAATCCATTCCTAAGGTGATTAGATGCGTTCCCATATTATATTGTATAATACTCCCCAAATTGACTTCAAATCCATAAGAGACATAAAATTTATCGTGTTTTAAACCCGCCATTGGAGTAAGACTTACAGGCTTAAAACCTGTATCATTTGTGGTCCTAATACTTGCTCCGGCCCAAAAATAGTTTTCCCCATATAATTTCCTGTATTTAACATTCAGGTCGATACTAGAACGTGTATCACTTTCAAAATAACGCCCAAACATGGAAATTTCTAATTGATGATATGGGTTATTATCAAAGATAAAACCTGTATACAAGGAGTAATTCCTAAGTTTAAGTGGCTCGCTATCTGCAAATGCACGAGCACTCTTATCTAAAATATTGGACGTATTTAAACTCAAATAAAAACTTTCAAAACGGTATAAAACCCCCACATCAAAATTAGAATTAAAAGTAGATTTATCTCCATATACAGAAGGATCATCGCCATTAAAATTAGAAACATCTAATTTAAACTGTGTAAAGCGATACGATATCCCAAAGGACAAAAACTGATCTCTATAATCGTTTAGCGTTAAGTGATGTGCATAACTAATAAGTCCACCGTACTGTTTAGTATTCCCATTACTATCATTAAATAATAACATTCCTACACCATCCACATCTCCCAAACGTCCATCTAAAGAAATAGTCTGCGTTCCTGGAGCATTTTTCAAACCAACCCACTGTTCCATACCACTTACACGCAACTGGAAATAAGGACCTATCCCCGCAAAAGTAGGAGATATTATATAGGGGTTTTCTGATATGTACTGGCTTAACAAAGGCATACTAAACTCCTGCCCTCTTGCCAAAAAAGTACATAATATACATATAAAAATAATTATTTTTTTCATGAAATCTTCTAATTAAATTAACGGTAGAGTGTGAAATTCCCCATCATTTTACGTTTATCACCTTGTAATCCATCCAAATCTATCACATACCAGTAATCACCAGAAGGAAGTGCTTTCCCATTCAGTCTACCATCCCATCCTACTTGAGGCCCTCTAAATTCAATAATCAATCTAGAATAACGATCAAATACAGTTACTTTTATATTCGGATAACCCATTAATTTTTGAGGGTACCAATAATCATTGTTTCCATCTCCATCTGGAGTAAAGAAGTTCGGGATAAATACCTTGATAAATTCTATATAAATAGTAGCTGTCGAAATACACCCTCTGGCATCTCTTACATCTACCGTATACATCCCTGTTTTATTTACTATAAACTCATTAGAGCTAGTAAAATCATCTTCATCTAAACTGTATTCATATGGAGCCATTCCGAACTCCACATGGGCAGTAATTGTATTTACAAATGATTCCTCCAAGGTTACTATTGTTGGACGTATATCAATTAGATCTACAAAAGATTGAGCAGGGACACATCCATTGACATGTTCTGCTTCCGCCAAATAGGCTCCAGGACTTAAATTTTCAAAAACCCCCGTAGTATTTGTAAACGAATCTGTAGTACTTACTAAAGTGTAAGTGACATCATTTTCAAATTTGGCATCCACCGAGGCAATGATTTTCATATTCCCATCACAGCCATAATCTATCGTAGTTCCAAAATTAAGATCTACAGGAGCATCAAATTTAATCACTAAATTCTGCGTACAACCTACACTATCTTCTACATAAATAACATACGTGAATCCTCCCAGTAAATTATCATAATTTAACTTTCCTTGAACAAAAATTCCATCTGTATTTAATTTGGTGAAGTACGGTGGAGTTCCTCCTGTAATGATCACTTCTATACGTCCATCTTTATCATCTATACATTTCTCCTTGTTTACAAGTCCAAAGGTCATTTTTAGCAATGCAGGCTCCACAATAACGATGTCTTCATTTATATAACAACCATTTTCGTCTTGTACTATTACAGTATAGCTACCTGACTCCATATTTGTAAAGACATTATTACTTACGTATTTAATCTGATCGATACTATAAATCAATTTCCCTGTCCCCCCGGCTGCATGCACCGTAATGGTACCATCTTCCTCTCCAAAACAAGTTATATTTGTAAAACTTGCTGGGCTCGCTAATCGCAATTCTTTAGGTTCTGTGATCGCAAAAGGAGTGGAGGTTTCCTCACAATCCAAGCTAGAAACTCTTACTTTATAAATTCCGGCACTTAAATCTGTAAATATACTGGAGTTTTGAGGGCCATCTAAGACCACATCGTTTCCATCCAGTAATTCATACCTGTAATTCCCCATCCCCCCAGAAGTGATGGCCGAGATTACCGCATTATTTCCGCCATTACAAGTGATATTCGCATTGATACCGTCTATAATTACCTTTAAAGGATTTATTGGTCGCACCGTGATTCCATTGGAAACATAGGATACACAACCACTTCCATCTCTTACAAAAAACTGATAGGTTGTAATGGTTGCAGGACTTAAATTAAATTTGTTTACTCCATTGAAATTAATTCCATCTATACTATAAGTATAAGGACCTCCATCTCCTCCAGATGCCGTAATTTCAATAATCGCATCCTTTGTACAACTAATTCTGTTGGTAAGGCGCGCAGCCACAATAACCGGACTAGGAGCTACGATGGTAACAGGTAAGGTAATCACATCACAGTTTAAATTATCTGTGACTAAAACAGTATAAGTACCCGCTACAAGATTATTAAATACAGGCGATGTTTGCAGTACTGTCGCAGTTCCAAAAGCATTGATTAAACTATAAACATAAGTCCCGGCTCCTTGCCCTCCATTTGCGGTAACTGTAATTTCTCCGTCTACATCACCAGAACAGATTAAGGTATTGGCCCTAGCGAAGGCAGTAATTGGGCTTGGTGTACTAATATCAATGTCTGCTGAATATGCACAACCCAACGCATCTTTTACCGTCACAATATACGTTCCGGCTACTAAATCTTTAAAGACATTGTTCGTAGAATACGGCTCTGAAATAACTGATCCTTGTGAGAGTTGGTATTCATAAGTACCCCAGCCAAATTCGCCTATCGCCGTAATCTCACCATCAGTACCTGGATCACAGGTAAGTTTATGTGTTACATTCAAAACTACATTTAAAGCAGTACTTGGCGACCCTATAGTAATTACATTACTAGTAGCATCACAAAAAGCAGGATCGGTAGCAACAATATATACGGTGTAATTACCTCCTGGCAAACTTGTAATTGTTACAGGGTTTACAGTGGTGACATTCCCTGTACCAGTAGCAACACTTGCTCCTAATTCGTCTCGTACATCCCATGTATAATTATCTCCATAATTAAACACTTCAAAAGTAAGGCTTCCATTACGCTCTCCAAAACAGGTAATCGGAGTCGTTGCTGTAGCTGTTACAGAAATCGTATCGTAAGGCGCTACTATATAAGGAGTACTTAAGATAAAACAGCCCGTACTATTATCAATTACTTTAAAGGTATAACTTCCTACGCTTGGTAAGTCAAAATCTGCGGACTGACTCACAAAAGTTTGTGAACCTGTTCCTATTGGCAATAACTCGTAGGTGAAATCTCCCGAACCACCTGTAACAGTCACAGTTACATTCTCTGGGTTTGTACAAGAAATTGCTTTATTTGGTGTCACTGCAATGCCTGTAATTGTTGGCAATGGTTTTATAGTAATTGTCTCTGTTGCCGTACATCCATTTATATCTTTTACAGTAATAGTAATTTCCTGATCAATGCCCATATCAACAATAGCAAACGTTTTTACGTTTGTAAAATTCACACCGTCTATACTGAATAAATAGCCTGGCGTTCCATTAGAACCAGTCGCTGTGACCGTTACTATATCGGTTAGATTATTGGACGTACAAACAAAGGTCGATACAACCGTCGAAATAGTAACAGCTTTCTGTTCTGTAATAATTATATCCTTGGTCTCCTTACAACCTTTTACAGAAGTAACTAGCACTGTATATTTACCTGCAGGTAAGCCCGTAAATACATTGCTACTTTGAGCACTAACACTCTTTGTACCTGTTATTTCATAAGTATAAGGTGGTTCGTCATTCGAAATCCCTGGAATTGATGGCGCTAAGTTTACAGTAATTGTTCCGTTGGCTTCTCCTTCACATAAGACTGCTGTAGGAATCAACGAGCCGATTATAACATCGGACGGTGCCTTTAACCATTCTGTGATTGAAACTTTACATTTTGTAAGGGTATCTCTAATCGTAAAACGATACGCACCTACTTGGCTTAATCCTGTATAAATACCGGTAGTATTTTTAACTTTAGTCACAGCATCTGGCAGAGTCATTTCATAACTATAAGTTCCTGAACCTCCTGTGACACTTACTGTAATTTCTCCGTCTGAAGTTACAGTACAATCTATTGCTTTTACAATACTAACAACAGGAATTAACGTATCAAATAATACGGTGGCAACTCCTGGGATGGTAGCAGCACAAGACCATTGATCCGTAATTTCAACTTCATAACTACCGACACCTAATCCTGAAAATATAGGACTGGACTGTGAATCTCCAATAGGAGTTCCATTTAAAATTAATTGATATTGATAATTTGTTCCTTGACCACCTATAACTCCAGTTACTTCCAATACTCCATTGTTCCCAGTACAGTTTGAAGTCTTAATTATTAGGTTTCCTGTGATTGGATCTGGATTATTAAACGTAGCATCTGCCAATGGAATTTCACATCCTCCAGCATCGCGTAACCAAACTTGGTAAGTACCTGGTGTAAGCCCTGTAAATAACGAAGTGGATTTCCAATCTACAGCAGTTGGAACTGCCGTACCTACATAATATTCGTAATTACCCCATCCACCGACAGGTATAATTTCTAAGATTCCATCATCTCCATCACAGGTAATATTCGTACTTGTGTATGTTCCTGTTAAATCCTTCGCTGGTTCAGCAATCGTAAAATAGGCCTTATTTGTACATTCAGGTAAACCTGTTTGCGTGATGGCTACGTAATACGAGCCGGCAGCAATATTTTGAATTGATGTTACAACATTTGCAACTCCTACCCCTGTAAGTCCTACAGGAACGTCTGATAAATCAAATACGCTCCAGTTAAACCCTCCGGCGTATGTGGCATCGATCAATTCAAAAGTAACTTCACTAGTAGCTGTTCCTATACAATCCACATCACTCACAACATTTACAACTGCTGTAAATGTATTAGACTCTACAACTGTATGGCTTATTGGATATTCACACTTCGTTACTTTATGTCTTATTAAAAATTGATGTGTTCCTACCTTTAAATCGATAAAATCTATAGGAAAGTTTGCAGCTTGCCAATTGACTCCATTATCATCGGAAAACTCGAATTGTGCTCTATCACTAACATCTGAAACTACCTCTATTCGAATAGCATCGCCTCCATTAACACATGAAATAGGTTCCACAACAGTTATAGTTGCGCTGTTAATTTCATCAAATGCTAAAATAGTTTTTATAGTAGTTCCGATACAGCCATTACTGTCATAAACATTCACAGTAAACTCACCAAAAGTAGTTCCTCCCATCTTTACAGAATAAGTATCTGCTGCGGCGCTATCAAAAGCAATTATTAATTCATTACTAGCTCCTTTCTGAACTATAGTTCCGTCAGAATTCACAAACTCGTAACGCATATAATTTCCTGTTCCTCCTGTTACTGTGCTTACCGTAATACTTGCGGTATTAGGCGTATTCCCAGCCGTACATCCGAATTGAACAAGGTCTACCGTATCAAGACTTATAGCTGTTGCATCATCTATGGTAATATCCTTTGTTACTGAACAAGCATTTGTTCCTGTAACTTCAACCGTGTATTTACCTGCTAGCAACCCTGTAAACACGTTGCTGCTTTGAGAGGCAGCTAATACAGGACCAACCGTTATTTGATAGGTATATGGCGGTTTGTCATTTGTTCCAAAAATAGTATCTGCTAAAATTACGGTAATCGTTCCGTTGGCAGCACCTATACATAGGGTCTCGGTTGGCACTAAGGAATCTATTACAACATTGGATGCAGCGAACAACTCTTCGGTGATTACTTGGCTAACACAATTTGTAGTGACATCTGTAATCGTAAAGCTGTAAATACCTTCTTGGGTTAAATTTGTATAAACACCAGAAGTACCTGTAGATACGGTCCCGTCTGGTTCTTGTATTTCATAACTATAATTTCCAGATCCTCCTGTGACACTCACTGTAATTTCACCTTTTGGAGTTGCAGTACAGTCCTTTTCTTTTACAAGAGTAACAACTGGAATTAATGTATCAAATAATACGGTAGCACCTCCCGCTATGGTGGCAGTACAAGACCATTGATCTGATACTTCAACTTTATAACTACCGATACCTAATCCTGAAAATATAGGACTGGACTGTGGAGTTCCAATAGGTGTTCCATTTAAAATTAATTGGTATTGATAATTTGTTCCTTGTCCACCTGTAACTCCAGTTACTTCCAATACTCCATCGTTCCCAGTACAGTTAGGAGCCTTAATTATTAAGTTTCCTGTGATCGCAGCTGGATTATTAAACGTAACATCTACCAATGGAATTTCACATCCTCCAGCATCGCGTAACAAAACTTGGTACGTACCTGGTGTAAGCCCTGTAAATAACGAAGTGGATTTCCAATCTCCAGCAGTTGGAACTGCCGTACCTACATAATATTCGTAGTTACCCCATCCACCAACAGGAAGGACATCTAACGTTCCATCCTTTCCAAGACAGGTAATATTAGTCGTTGTATAGTTTCCTGATAAAGTAATCGCTGGTTCTAAAATAGTAAAGTATGCCTTGTTTGTACATTCAGGAAAACCTGTTTGCGTGATGGCTACGTAATACGAACCGGCAGCGATATTTTGAATTGATGTTACAACATTTGCAACTCCTACCCCTGTAAGTCCTACTACAGGAACGTCTGTTAAATCAAATACGGTCCAGTTAAACCCTCCGGCGTATGTGGCATCGATCAATTCAAAAGTGACTTCACTAGTAGCTGTCCCTATACAATCCACATCACTCACAACATTTGCAACTGCTGTAAATGTATTAGACTCTACTACTGTATGGCTTATTGAATATTCACACTTCGTTACTTTATGTCTTATTAAAAATTGATGTGTTCCTACGGCTAAATCATAAAAATCGACCGGTAGGTTTGTAGCTTGCCAAGTGCTTCCATTATCATCAGAAAACTCAAATTGTGCTCTATCACTAACAACTGAATCTATCTCTATTCGAATATCTTCGCCTCCGTTGACACAAGAAATTGCATCTTCAATCGCTATTGTWGCACTATTAATCTCATTAAATATTGTGATTRTTTCTGTTGTAGTTCCGATACAKCCRTTRCTATCATAAACATTCAYAGTAAACTCTCCAAAAGTWGCTCCTGGAATAGTTCCTCCCATAKSTACWGAATAGCCATCRRTTGAGCTATCAAAAGCAATTATTAATACAKYACTCGCTCCATTCTGAACTATMGTTYYATCMGAATTCACAAAYTCRTARCGCATATAATTTCCTGTTCCTCCTGTTACTGTGCTTACCGTAATACTTGCAGTATTAGGCGTATTCCCAGCCGTACATCCGAATTGAACAAGGTCYACCGTATCAAGACTTATAGCTGTTGCATCATCTATGGTAATATCCTTGGTTACAGGACAACCTTTTACCGAAGTAACTCGCACTGTATATGTACCTGTAAGTAATCCCGTAAACACATTACTACTTTGAGCAGTAACAATAATTGGAGCTGTTATTTCATAAGTATATGGTGGTTCATCATTCGTCCCTGCAATGGATGTAGCCATATTTACAGTGATGGTTCCGTTGGCATCACCTATACATAAAGTATCGGTAGGTACTAAGGAATCTATTAAAATAACGGATGGAGCGAATAACTCTTCCGCGATTACTTGGCTAACACAATTTGTATCGGTATCAGTAATCGTAAAACGGTATACACCTACTTGGGTCAAACCTGCATAAACACCTGTAACACTTGTAACTACTGTAGCATCTGGTTGAGTCATACTATAACTATAGTTTCCTGAACCACCCGCGGCTGCAACTGTTAATTCTCCTCCCGGTGTTCCTGTACAATCTATTTCTTTAAGAGTAGAGACTGTTGGAATCAATACATCAAATAACTGAATAGCTGCGCTAGTAGTTCCTGTACACGTCCAAAGGTCTGTAATATCTACACGGTAAGTACCACGACCCAAACCACTAAATATAGGATTTGTTTGAGGAGATCCTATAGCTATATTATTTAAAAACAATTGGTATTGGTAATTAGTTCCTTGTCCACCTATAACTCCGGTTACTTCCAATACTCCATCGTTCCCAGTACAGTTAGGTGTTTTAATTTGTAAGGTTCCTGTGATTGGAAGTGGATTATTAAATTTAGCATCCGGTATTTGAAATTCACAACCCGACATGTCTTTGATCCATACATGATAAGTCCCCTCTCCCAATCCAGAAAAGGAAGCAGAAGCAAGCCAATCGCCAACATTTGGAGCACCAGTACCTACATAATATTCGTAGTTCCCCCAACCATCATTTGGTGTAATTTCAATAGCACCATCTTTCCCTTTACAGGTGATAGGTGTACTCGTATACGTTCCCGAAAGTCTTACAATCGGTTCCGTGATGGTAAAATATACACGGTTATTACATGATGGTATATTATTTTGAGTGATGATGACATAGTAAGATCCGGCTGCTATCACAACATTTGGTGTAGGTCCGTTGGTGGTGACTACAGTTCCAGTATCTACAGAAGTATCATCGGTATCATCTGTTAAAGTTCCTTTGGTATCAAAAATTTCCCATTTAAATCCACCGGGATACGTAGTATCTTCCAATTCAAAAGTAACATTTCCTGTTGTAGAACCTTTACAATATACTTGGTTCACAATGGTTACTTTTGGAGTAAATGTATTTGGTTCCCCTATGGTATGACTTATTGGATAGGTACAGCCCGTATCTACATGTCTAATTATAAAATCATGTGTTCCTACGACTAAATCATTGAATACATTAGAGGCTTGCCAAGTAACTCCATTATCATCAGAAAACACAAATTTATTAGGATCTCCTCCAATAGAAATAACATCTATTTGAATATTCTCTCCAGTATTTTCACAGGAAATATCTTCTAAAACATTAATACTTGTATTGTTAATTTCATCAAACAATATGATTGTCGCGGTATCTGTAGCCAAACATCCGTTGCTATCATATACGTTTATGGTAAACTTTCCTGGTGTAGTAGTTCCCATATCAATACTGTAGGTATCTGTTCCCGTATTGTACACAATATACAAGGTGCTATTTGCACCATTTTGTACAACCAAGCCATCAGAATTCTCAAATTCATAGCGTGTATAAGTTCCATTCCCTCCACTTACGGTAGTTACGGAAATACTTGCTGCATTTGGCGTATTTCCTGTAGTACAGCCGAATGCTGTTGTATTTATAAGTTCAATACTTACAGGCATAGGTTCATAAACAGTCACTATTTGATCTGTTCTACATCCATTATCACCTCTAATTGTGATGGTATAATTACTACCTGCAACACTACCTGGTAAATTCTCGAAAACAGCCGTAAATCCATTATTTGTGATAGATGCAATTGGCAAAGGTGCCGTAATTTCAAATGTAAATGGTCCTATACCATTGTCTTGAGCAGTAATACTGATGCTTCCATCATCACTTCCGCTACACAAGGCATTTACTGCAATAGGAGCTATAGGTATTATTGGCACTACAGCATCGACAATAGTTACCGATTTTACAGCAGGACAATTGGTAGCCGTATCGGTAATTATAATTTTATATTCCCCAATAACATCTGCTTTTGTCCAAGTAAATGGAATTCCTGGCAAAACAGTTCCTGCTGGGACATAATTAGTAGAAGTTGTTACATTATCTATTTGATACGTATAATTACCCGAACCAATAACATCAGTTATAACAATTTCGGCATTTGGCGCTCCAGAACAATCTAATAATTTGGTAATTGTAGCATTGAATTCTAGTGGTGGTACAATAGTAAAAATTTCAACTTCACCACAGCCATTCACATCTCTTATTTCAATGGTTTGATCTATTCCAGAACTTACGTTTAATACAGTATAAGGTAGTGTTACTAGCTGAAAAGCAGCACCATTTACACTAATACTATATGGACTAACACCTGCTACATCTTCCCTGATAACCACTTGAAAAGAGCCTTCAGTAGGACAGTCAGCATCATTATTATCAACTGAGATCTCTGGAGATGAATCTAATAGCATCGATACATCTACACTTTGAATACAATTAAAGGCGTCTTTTACAAATACTTTATAGTCACCTACTGCCACATTAAAAATACCCGTAGCATTTCCTCCACCCCATGTTCCAACAGTAGGGGCTGAATCCGTATCCACTTGTATTTGATACTCGTAAGGAGACGTTCCATATTGTGCTAATGCCGTAAT
>NVRM01000142.1 GCA_002400885.1 Flavobacteriaceae bacterium | reverse complement strand
ATCTTCTAAACCGTTCACTATCCAAGTTTCAATACCCGCTTTTTGTGCTATTTGAGCTGCCTTAATTTTCGATTTCATACCCCCTGTACCTTGAGCTGAATGTTCCATTAATAACTCTTTTTCTATCGCCAAAATATCATTGGTTTGCTTTACTGTTTCAGATTGCCCAAGCTGTAAAGATTTTTTTGTATAAACCCCGTCTGTATTTGTCGCAATGACTAATAGGTCTACGTTTAACAATACTGCAGTCAAAGCTGCAAGCTTATCGTTGTCTCCAAATTGAATCTCATCGGTAGCCACCGTATCGTTTTCATTGATGATAGGAATGTAATTATTGGCCACCAACACATTAATGGTGTTTACAATATTATCGCGTGATTGTTCCTTTTCAAAATCAGAATAAGACAATAAACACTGAGAGGTCAGCAGACCTAACTCCCTAAAATTTTCTTGAAAAATACGCATTAAATGTGGTTGTCCTATGGATGCCAATGCTTGCTTTACATTGATCTCTTCTCCGTTGCTTTCCAATTGAACAAATTGTTTTGCCGCGGCAATGGCTCCAGAACTGACAATGATAAACTCATAATCGCTTTCCAAAGATTTTATTTGCCTTGCAATGTCCTCAATTTTCCCTCTCGAAATATAATCAGACTCTTTTGTCAATACATTGGTTCCTATTTTTAACAGGATTCTCTTTTTATCTTGTTTGCCCATTTCCAAAAATATACCATTTATTAGTCACTAAATGCTGCAATCCCATAGGCCCTCTATGATGCAATTTATCCGTACTTATAGCCAATTCACCTCCTAGACCAAACTGTCCTCCATCTGTAAAACGCGTTGAAGCATTGTGATAGACAGCTGCAGTATCTACAGCAGTCATAAAAACTTCTGCTTCCTTTTCGTTTGTGGTAATTATAACAGCAGAATGCCCACCTCCATACCTATTTATTTTATCAATAGCCTCCAAACTATTCGCCACTTGCCCGATGACAATTTTATAATCCAAAAATTCCTCGTACCATATGTCTTCATTCTCAATCAATGTAACCTCTTCTAAAGAACTCATTTTCTCATCACCTAAAATGGTAACATTAAAATCCTTTAACTTTTGAATCAATATTTTCAAAAACATCGCTTTATTAGGAACATTCGCATGAATCAACACTTTATCAACGGCATTACATGCTGAAATTTTTGCTGTTTTTGCATTGATAATTACTTGAAGCGCAATTTCTATATCAGCTTCTGCATCAACAAAAATAAAATTATTGCCTCTTCCACTTACTATCACAGGACAATTGGCATTCTTTTTAACAAATGCAATTAATTTCTCTCCACCTCTTGGGATAATTAAATCAATTTTTTGAGGTGGGTTTTCTAAAAAAGCCTGTGTTTCCGTTCTTGACAATTTTAAATACTCCACCCACTCCGTACTTATATTACATTGTGACAAGGCCTTGTGCCATAATTCCACCAATTTCAAATTAGAATTAACTGCTTCCTTTCCTCCTTTTAAAACTATTTTATTCCCTGATTTAAAAGCAATAGCCGCAGCTTCCACCGTAACATCTGGACGTGATTCATAAATTATCAATACCGTTCCAAAAGGAGCTGTTTTATTAATTATTTTTAATCCGTTATCATGGTTGAAATTACATAACTGCTTTCCAAGAGGGTCCGCATCATCCGCTAATTGGTGTAGGGATTTTACCATTTCATTTACTTTTTCAACATCTACTTTTAAACGATCATATACCGCCAAATCATCTCCTTTGTAATTAGAAATATCCAGGGCATTTACCTTTAATAATTCTTCTTTATTCTCAGAAATTAATGTTGCCATAGATAGCAATACATTATTTCTTTGATTAGTCGTTAGCCTTTTTCTTGTACTCATACTAGTTTTTTTAAGGCGGTTATAAATACATCTATTTCTTTAGTCGTTATATTTAGCGGAGGTAAAATTCTTATTAATTTTTTATTCATAGCTCCCCCTGTGAATATATGCTCTTCATAGAGTATTTTTTTACGTAAATCTCCAACCTCATCTTCAAATTCAAGTCCTATCATCAGCCCTTTTCCTTTGATATTTTTTACGGCATCAATCGTTTTTACTTGCGCTATAAAATAGTCAGAAATATCATTTACATTCGCTATCAAATCTTCTTCTTCTATAATTTCCAACACTGCCAAACCTGCAGCACAGGCGAGATGATTCCCTCCAAAAGTAGTTCCTAACATTCCATAAGATGCTTTGATCGATTCATGGATCAATACCCCTGCAATTGGGTATCCATTCCCCATCCCTTTAGCAACCGTAATCATGTCCGGTTTTATTTGATGATGTTGAAACGCAAAAAAAGCACCACTACGACCATAACCAGATTGGATTTCATCCAAGATTAATAATGCTTCGTATTTCCAGCATAATTTTTCCAATCCTTTAAAAAACTCCGTAGTTCCTTCGTCCAAGCCTCCAACTCCCTGAATCCCTTCAATAATCACAGAACATACATCCCCTTTTTCTAATGCTTTTTCAACTAAAAACAACTCATTTAGCGGCAAAATAGTTACAGGATTAAAAGTGTTTATTGCGGCTTGTATTTTTTTATTATCCGTTACAGAAACACTAGCAGAAGTACGACCATGGAAAGAATTTTCAAAAGAAATAACCCTACTTTTCCCTGTCATAAACGACGCTACTTTTAAGGCATTTTCGTTGGCTTCTGCTCCTGAATTACACAAAAACAAATTGTAATCTTCACAGTTAGAAACTTCCCCTAGTTTCTTTGCTAATTGTTGTTGCAATGGGTTTTGGACGGCATTGGAATAAAACCCAATAGCATTTAATTGTTCTGTCAGTTTTGCTACATATTTGGGATGCGAATGCCCTACAGAAATAACACCATGCCCTCCGTATAAATCTAAATATTGCTGGTTGTCCTTATCCCAAACGGTACTCCCAATGGCTTTTACTGGAGTGACGTTATACAATGGGTATACATCAAATAAATTCATATTAAATCTGATTAATTTTATTAAAAGAAGCCACTAATCCTTTGATTAGCGCACTACTCATCCCTTCGTGTTCCATTTCGTTTAATCCAGAAATGGTACAACCTCTAGGGGTGGTTACTTTGTCTATTTCTTGTTCTGGATGACTTTCTGATTTATGTAATAAACTAGCTGCACCCAAGCAGGTTTGAACTGACAATTCTTGTGCTTCAGCGGCATCAAAGCCTAACTGCACAGCTCCTTGTGTTGTCGCTCTAATTAATCGCATCCAAAAAGCAATTCCACTAGCACATATAACAGTTGCTGCCTGCATCAATTCTTCCTCGATACACATGGTAGTTCCCAAGGCTCCAAAAATAGTTTCAGCCACGGCTATCTTTTTTTTCCCTTTTTCGTTCGCACTTATACAAGTCATAGATTGGCCTACGGAAATTGCCGTATTTGGCATACTTCTAATAATCGCAATATCATCACTTAAAATAGCTGCAATTTGAGCAATTTTACGCCCTGTAACAACCGAAATTACAGTGTGCTTTTTCGCTTTTAAATAAGGTTTAATTTCTTCCAAAACACCTTCTAATTGAGCAGGCTGTACTGCTACAATAATAATGTCGGACTTTTTTACTAGCTCCACATTATTACTTGTCACTTTTACTCTAGGTAATTCCGACCATGAATGCAAGGAACTAATATTCCTCTTAGATAAGTACAAAGACATAAATCTAATGTCGTCCTGACTTAAAATCCCCAATGCAATGGAATAACCTAAATTTCCAACTCCTATGATTCCTATTTTCATTTTTCTTATTTTAAAATGATGATGCTTTTAGTCTCAGCCCTTCTTTTTGATCCCATCCAAACATCAAATTCATATTCTGTATTGCTTGTCCCGAAGCTCCTTTTAATAAATTGTCTATCACCGTAGTTATCAATAGTTGTTTTCCATGTTTCTCCACATGTATAAAACAATTATTGGTATTTACAACCTGCTTCAAATGCAGTTCTTTTTCACTAACATGTGTATAAACAGCTTCCTTATAAAAATCTTTAAACAGCTGATATGCTGCCGATTCCGTCAAGTTACTTTCTAAATAAATACTAGCAAAAATTCCTCTTGAAAAACTGCCTCGATTTGGTATAAATAATATATCATCTGTTGTGTTTTTTTGAATTATTTCTTTGTTTTGTAAGTATTGGAGGCTCTCCGAAATTTCGTCTAAATGCTGATGACTAAACGCTTTGTACACAGAAAAGTTAGTAGATCTCCAACTAAAATGTGTCGTCGAACCAGGTGAAACACCTGCCCCAGTAGCCCCAGTAGTGGCATTAACATGTATTGTTGAATTTAACTTTTGTGCTTTTGCCAGCGGTAACAACCCTAACTGTATCGCCGTCGCAAAACATCCAGGATTTGCAATATTTGAGGCGTTCCCTATCGCCTCTTTTTGCAATTCTGGCAAGCCATAAACAAATGCCCTTTCCCCTAATTTATGATCCTTTAACAATCTAAAATCGTTAGATAAATCAATGATTTTTGTTGTCGTTGCAAAGTCATGCTTGTTTAAAAACGTTGTAGAATTCCCGTGTCCTAAACACAAGAAAACCACGTCTACATTCAGATTAACTAGTCCCGTAAAAGAGCTTTCAATTTCCCCCATTAAATCTTGATGAACATCATAAATTTTATTGCCCGCATTGGATGTGCTATACACAAAATCAATGTTAACATGCTTGTGATGCACCAATAATCTAATAAGCTCTCCTGCTGTATATCCGGCGCCTCCTATTATACCTACTTGTATCATAACTATGAATTAACTTTGTGATAAATTTTATTTTGTGTGCTTAGTATCTTGATAAACCCTTTGGCATCATCTGCCGTCCAGGCCTTGTTCATTTCTCCATATTCTCCAAAATCAGATTTCATTAAATCATGTTTAGAGTCGATACCATCTACTACAAAATGATAGGGCATCAAGGTCACATATACTTTTCCTGACACCATTTTTTGTGAATCCGTTAAAAAGGATTCTATATTTCTCATCACTGGATCTAAATACTGCCCTTCGTGCATCAGCATTCCGTACCAATTCCCCAATTGTTCTTTCCAATATTGTTGCCATTTAGAAAGTACATGTTTCTCCAACATATGATGTGCTTTAATAGTAACCATCGCAGCGGCAGCTTCAAAACCTACCCTTCCTTTGATTCCTATAATGGTATCTCCCACATGCATATCTCTACCAATCGCATATGCAGAAGCGAGTGCTTCCAATTTTACAATCGCATTCACAGGACTGAGTAACTTTCCATTCAACCCTACCAGTTCCCCTTTTTTAAAGTGTAAAGAAATCTTTGTAGGAACTTCTTTTTTAAGTTGACTAGGATACGCTTCCGAAGGTAAATTCTGATCAGAAGTTAAGGTTTCCACACCTCCGACGCTAGTTCCCCAAATACCTTTATTAATAGAATATTTAGATTTCTCCCAAGAAGCATCCACTCCATTTTTTCTCAAATAATCAATTTCCTCTTGTCTCGATAATTTCAGATCTCTAATCGGACTAAGAATCTCAATCTCTGGCGCTATGGTCTGAAAAATCATATCGAACCTAACTTGGTCATTCCCTGCTCCTGTACTTCCATGGGCAATGTAATCTGCACCCATCTGTTTTGCATAATTCACAACTTCTATGGCCTGAAACACTCTTTCTGCACTCACAGATAAGGGGTATGTATTGTTTTTTAAGACATTCCCGTAAATCATATATTTGACAGCTTTTTGATAAAACTCTTCCAATATATTGATGCTTTTATGAGACGTAACTCCCATTTGATATGCCTTGGTTTCGATTACTTCCAATTCCGCTTCCGAAAAACCACCTGTATTAATTAATACACTGTGAATTTCTAATTTTTTTTCGTTGGATAAATATTTTACACAATATGATGTATCCAATCCTCCACTATATGCTAATACTACTTTTTTCATCTTATCTATTTTTTCTGTAGCCTTACAGCTACTACTATTGTCTTTTTATCAAGGTTTATTACTTCTTCTTTTTCAAAAACAAGGCCTGTTTTATTTTTTTAAGCCTATCGAGTACTTTAGAATTATAAGGACGTACTTTACTGTTTTTTTTATGTTTTGGATCGTATAGCATTCCCGTACACAAACACATTTTCTGTGAAGTTCTTTTTAGTACGTCAAAATTTACGCAGGTTTTACATCCATCCCAAAAAGCCTGATCCGAGGTTAGTTCCGAAAATGTTACAGGCTGGTAGCCCAGCTCATAATTAATTTTCAACACGGCCAATCCAGTGGTAATTCCAAATATTTTTGCAGTTGGGTATTTCTCAATAGAATACTCTAAAATCTTTTTCTTAATTTTTTTTGCCAATCCTCTTTTTCTAAAATGGGGATGTACAATCAATCCTGAATTCACTACAAATTCTTTATTGTCCCATGTTTCGATATAACAAAACCCTGCAAAATCATCTCCTTCAAGAGCGATTACAGCATTTCCTAATACTATTTTTTCAATGATATAATCAGCAGTTCTCTTCGCAATTCCCGTCCCTCTATCTTGGGCTGAAACAGCGATAGTATCACAGATAATACCTGCAAATTTTATATGCGAATTGTTAGTAACTACAATTTCCATTGCGTTTTTTGTGTTTCCCTAAAGCAAACGAAACGATTGTAAAACAATCAATTATGATGCTTTCTGGTATTAATTATTATGTTTTTTTTGAAGTACGAAAGCGGACTCACCGCTTTCTTAAAGATATAGCGCCCTAGGGGCGACGACGAGAGCGTCGTAAAGTAATCGTTGCAACCACAGAAGCTACACTAACAGAAGTTAGGGTATATAAAGCTTGAATGTTAAAAAAATGTTGCAAAATAAAAATGGTAATGGTACTAATGAAAATAAATAGTTAAACTTCCCTAAAAAGATTAGCGCAAGGGGCGGCGGCTCTCAAGGCGACAGCGGCGAATGTTTGTAAAACTATATGTATTTGTATTTTTCATCTGTACAATGATACAATAAATAATTGTACAAAAAACAAAACCTTCCATTTTTATTTCAAAAAAACATTTTACACCTTCTATTTTTACCTCAAAAAAACAACCAACAAGACATTAGCAACTAGCGTGTTACAATTAATATATCATCCTAAAAATAATCCAAATTAAAAACAACCGATATGAACCTTCTAATATCTCAAATTTTAGCGTGCTATTTTTTGATTCTTAGCCCTTTAAAAAACAGCTGTCTATTTTCATTCTTAACAGGTGAAAAATCACTAAAACACCCTTTGGAATTCATTAAAAAACAGCCCTTATAAAAGAATTAAACATTAGACAGAAAGTCAAGTTTACTAATGGCTTCTCTCAAGTTTAAAATTAACCTCAACTCCCTTAGCAATCACTAATACCCCTCTCAAAAAAGCACATACAAAAACGTACACTTTACCATAACAACCACATACACAGTACACTAAAAAGCCGAATAATATCGCTATCATTCGGCTTTTAAATTTATTGTTTTACTTGTTAATTATCTCGATACATATAGCCATCCTACCTTAGGTTTGGTTTTTTCATTGTTAAATTTGATTACATAGAAATAGGTTCCATCAGGTACTTTTTCATTTTTATTAATCGTCATTCTACCTGTCGAATATCCATCCCACCATCTTGGTTCTTTATGTATATCTCCATTATGTTTGTATTGGTAAACAAGGTTTCCGTACCTGTTTCTGATTTCCATAGAGAAATTAGGAGCAAATAGAATCATTTGACCAACTTCAAAAGTATCATTGACACCATCATCATTTGGAGTAAATGTATTTGGAATCGTAATAGTTGATATCCCAGCCACAATACTGTCTCGTGTATCGCCAAATACGCTTTCAGCTCCATCTACTGCATCTATGATTCCATCTCCATCCGAATCTATCCCATCTACCACACCATCATTATCTTTATCAATTAAATAAGATAAGTTAGGATTGTTAGGTTCTAATACGTCAGGAATCCCGTCATTATCTTCATCTGGTAAGTTTGTTCCATCAACCAACTCTCCTTCTTCATCAACTAATCCATTTCCATCTTTATCCTCCAATCCCGCTTCTTCGATATCATTAATACCATCATTATCCGAATCTAAGTCTCTGTAATCTGGCACACCGTCTCCGTCTGTATCTGGAATAGTTGCAGCAATCCCTCCATTATCTGGATCCACCATATCTATAATTCCATTTCCATCTTTATCTGTATAGGTATCATCTATCATTCCGTCTCCATCGGTATCTAATCCAGGGTCTGTTCCTCCTTCTACTAGATCTGAAATTCCATCGTTATCTGAGTCTACATCTTGGAAGTCTGGTTTGCCATCCCTGTCGGTATCCACTGGTGTAAATATTGGATTTCCACTATCTACCTCATCTTCTAAATTATCAGCGAATCCATTATCTCCGAAAGGGCCATCTACTTGACCATCGCCGTCGCTGTCTAAATTCCCATTATCAGACTCAATTACATCTAAGATTCCATCGTTGTCTGAATCTAAATCTAAGCTATCTGGAATACCGTCTCCATCGGTATCACCGTCACCTTCCACAGTATCTAAAATCCCATCATTATCATCGTCTAAATCATAGATATCACAGATTCCATCTTGATCTGTGTCAAGTAAAAGATCTACTGTTTTTATTGCTGATATTACCTCATCACAAATACCATTACTAACAATGGCTCGATAACTCGTTTTAGCTGTTATATTAGAAATAACCAATACTGAACTTGTAGATTTAATCGTTGTAAATGAAGTGAAATCATCTAAAGAACTCTCCCATCTAAGGATTATTCCTTCGTAATCATCCAATCTTAAACTTATCGTATTTTCTCCTTTACAAACCATTGCATCTCCATGTATAATTCCACCTAAGGCTTCAGCTGTCACTGTTATTAAAAAGGCCTCTGACTCCTCGGATTCACAGCCGTCAGATTCAATAACCACATAAGAAACAAACACTTCCCCCTCAGAGATAGCCAATAGCTTCCCTTTAGTATCTATCGTAGCGATCGAAGTATTAGAGCTGCTCCATAAAACAACTCCTGTTGTCCCTGAAGTAAGCTGAATTAAATTATTTACACAAACAGTATCAGCTCCTACAACAGGTAATGCTACCGGACGTTTCTTATTTAAAAGTATCACCGTATCTACACTATCGGCACATGTTTTATTATTTATTGTCCAAGCTAAGGTTGCTGTTGATCCTGCCACTACATTGATTGTTGTGTTGGCACTATTTATAGCCGTAATCGTAGCCGTTCCAGAAACAACTGTC
>NVRM01000141.1 GCA_002400885.1 Flavobacteriaceae bacterium | reverse complement strand
GTCTCTCTAAAAAATTATTCGGGCAATTAGCTCAGTTGGTTCAGAGCACCTCGTTTACACCGAGGGGGTCAGGGGTTCGAATCCCTTATTGCCCACAAAAAAAGTCTTACATTTTTGTAAGACTTTTTTCTATTTAAAAGACATTTTAATTACCCTTCTATTTTCTTTACATTGTATTTTATTCTGTTTTTTTGAGAAATCTGATGGTAGCAGTATAAGGTTTGCTGCTTTAATAGTTGTATTTCAACAGTCTCATTTTCTGATGTATTCTCTAGCTCTTGTAATGCTGTATTTAATCTTTTTTTAATATCTCTATACTTATTAATTTTAGACATGGCATAAGCTTCCTCAAAACCTTGTTTTGTATACAAACTAACCTGAAACGCTTGTGGAAAACGAGCTGTCCGTGCATTTTTATAAACGTTACTCTCAGTAAAATAAGCGACATCTGTATAGTCATACTTATTTAACACCGTGTTATTCACGTTGTCTCTATCAATCCAAACAGCGTATTTTTCATTATTCTTCCAAGCTTCAAATCGCTTTAATGTTGGGTGTCTCCTTTTAACATCTTGAAGATCGGGAAGGATTGATTTAGGTAGTTTCTCTACAGTTAATTGCTGACTTGGCAACATCAAAGCATAAATAGCACGAGCTCTAGGATAGGTAGCATAATTTATCCCACGTATTCTTTTATACTCCTTTATATATGATCTATACTCATTTAGCAACACTTCCGAAACAATAACTTTCTGGCGTACAGAATCGGTAAGCTTATTATGTACAACTATTGTTTGCTGTGGGTTCAATACAACTTCCTTTTTACAAAAACTGAATAACAAAACAGCCAATAAAGGTAAGATAAGTAGTAGTCGAAATCCTTTCTTACGTTGATTGTTTACTTTTTTCATAATCTTAAATCTTTTTTTTATACATGAATAATCCAATGAACTTTCAAAACTAAAATGGTTTCCCTCCGTAGCGTATAAATACAAGGTCTGCAGATAATCAGCTCTCGCAATCCCAGATAATAAAACCACCTCATCTGCTAAAAACTCATGGTTCAATTTCACCATACGTTTTAATAGATACAACAGAGGATTAAACCAGAAAAACACCAATAGCAGTTCTATGATTACAACATCAATACTATGTTTTTGAAAAACATGTGCTTGTTCATGCAACAATACTTCGGCTGGTATTTCACCTTTCTCATACATGGTTTTACTCAAAAAGACATAGTTGAAGAAACTGTGAGGAACTACCTGTTTATTTAACAATACGAACTTTATTTTTCCTTGAGAGACAATACTGCTCGATTTAATTTTATCCCTTAACAAAACCATGTTTCTCACAAACTTAAATCCTACCAACAATAGTCCAATTCCGTATAAAGACATCAAAATTGTTTCAGTAGGTAACGTATTTTTATTCTCAGGTTGCACTACAGACTCCAAGTCCGTCAGAGCAATTGTATCTATAAACTCCAGCATAGGTACTTGTTCGTACACCGTGTATCTGATCAAAGGAAAGAAAGCCGCACATACAAGTATCCCTAAAAGATAGTATCGTTTTAGCAAGTGCATTTTTTCCCGTTCTAACATTAACTTATAAAACAACATGAAAGCTCCTAGGCACATTGTAAACTCTAAAATATAATAGACCATACTTATTTATTTTTAAGTTCTTCATCTATCATTTCTTTCAATTCCCTTAATTCAATTTCAGAAAACTTTGCTTTTTTGGTGAAAAACGAAACAAACTGAGAAGAACTATCATCAAAAAAATCTGATATAAAATTATTTAAGCGCGACGAGAAATAATCATCTTTCGCAATTAAAGGGTAGTATTCTCTGGATTTACCAATCGTGTTAAATCCTAAATATTTTTTTACATGTAACCTTTTTAACAGGGTTGAAACAGTAGTAGACGCCGGTTTTGGCTCAGGAAATTCATTTAATAAATCTTTCATAAAAGCCTTTTCTAATTTCCATAAAAACTTCATGAGTTGTTCCTCCGATTTAGGTAATATCATATGCTATATATTTTACATCTACAAATGTAGATATAAAAATTACCATCTACAAGTGTAGAGCATAAAAAAAATATTTACTAGAACACTAACTATAATCTATTTGCGAATAATTATTAAGATAAACCGCAAGAATGCGTACTTAAAACACTTCCTCTTTCTTCTAAATCAAAAACACTAAAGCGTTTCTCTGATTGATTTCTGATGAAACTACGAATAAGAATGAATACACGTATTTACAAACAATTTTAACCTTTTATTTCCGTTCAAATAATTTACCTTTGTCCAATACTATATCTATTATATCGATGAAATTTTTTCTAAGTACCTTTTTTATATGTTGCACATTTTTAGCAAGCACTGCTCAAATCAAACTTGATAAAGAAAACATGCGAAACAGAGGGTATTCCAACGAGGAAATTCAGAAATACCAAGATTCCATTAAAGGAAGTGATAAAGAAATTACGGTCTCTTTGAGTGGAACAACTCATTTTACCGATTATAAAATCATTTCTTTTGAGAATGACACTACCTATATAGACACCACCTTAACGTTGAGAAAATATTTCAAACACAATGTCTTAAAAAGAGACAATTTTGAATTGATGGAATTCCACAATCAAGGCCAAACCTATCAAAAACTAGGGCACGATTTCACAAAAAATGGATTATTCCCTGATTTAGGTGCCAACGCCAAGCAATTTGAATACATCCCCATAGAGGCTATCAATTATTATGAAGTACCTACCGCTACTACAGAGGTAATGTATCGCACAGGAATGGAACAAGGCCAAATGCTAGACATATTATTTACCGTGAATACCTCACGAAAATTCAATGTTTCTTTTGAGTACAGAGGACTGCGTTCTTTAGGCTACTATAGAAATGCATTGGCGAGTCATGGAAATTTTAGAGGGACCTTTAATTATCAATCTAAAAAAGGAAATTATGCAGCACGTGGCCACATGGTGTCTTATGATTTTTACAATGATGAATACGGAGGATTGACACAAGAATCGCTACAATATTTTGAAACCAATGACTCCAACTATACAGACAGAGGCCGTATGGAAGTGAATTTCACAGACGCGGACAATATGTTCGAAGGAAAAAGATATTATCTAGACCATCACTATACCTTAGGAAAAGTAAATGATAGCATTCAAGCCAATACAAAATTAAAAATCGGACATCAATTTACCTACGAGACTCAGCATTACCGCTTTAATCAAGCTACTGCTTTAGCTTCTTATTTTGGAGAAGCATATCAATCAGAAATTAGTGACCATACGGAATATCAAAAAATGAACAACCAAGTATATGCGGAATTAAAATCGCCTATTGTCTTGGGTAAACTACGTGCTACTGCGAACCTATTTAATTATAATTACCACTATAACAGCGTCTTGTTTTTAAATGACAAAACCATTCCAAGTAGGCTAAAAGGGAATGCCTTGTCTGTAGGTGCAGATTGGGATACGCATATTAAGAAGTTCAAATTTAGAGCCAAGGCAAGTTCTATTTTAACCGATGACATAACAGGATACGAACTAAACGCAGTTGCTAGTTATAAAAAAGATAGCTTGTACGAAGTAAAAATCACTGCTTTAAGCTCGAGTAAAACACCTAATTTTAATTTCTTATTACAGCAAAGTGATTATAAAAAGTACAACTGGCACAATACCTTCGACAATCAAAAAGTACAAAAACTAGGATTTGATTTTAATTCAGATAAAATAATAGATGTAAACGCTAGTTACACCATACTAAACGACTACACCTACTTTAACGAAAACCAAGTAGCGGCTCAATATAACGGAACCATCAATTATTTTAAATTGAAGGTTCATAAAGCTATTACTGTAGGGAAATTCACACTAGACAACACCTTTTTATACCAAGAAGTAATTAGTGATGACGCCGTTTTAAACGTTCCTACTTTTGTTACTAGAAATACCCTCTACTTTTCGGATTATGTATTTAAAGGAAACACTATGTTCTTACAAACAGGAATTACCTTTAAATATTTCAGCAGTTATTATGCCGACAATTACAATCCTTTACTCAGTGAATTTTCTACTCAAAACACCACGAAAATTGGAGATTTTCCAATGTTTGATTTGTTTATAAATGCAGAAATTAGAAGAACACGTTTGTTTTTTAAGATTGAGAATATTGGCGCTAGTTTAACAGGCCGTGATTATTACTCAGCTCCCTCCTACCCGTATCGTGACTTTACCATACGTTTTGGTTTGGTTTGGAATTGGTTTATTTAGCCCCTCTGCCTACGGTACCTCCCCAAAGGGAAGAGAATATATATTTTAGTGATAAGTAGTAAGTAGTAAGTTGCCACTCTTGTGAAAATAGTTGTTGGTTGCTAGTTGCTTTTTATTGGTATCACTGTTGCGGAAAAAATAATGACGACATAAACGTCTAACAACGTTTTGTAGGATTGTATTGTCTTTATTCTAACCTCTCTTTTCTTTATTTCCTTCAAAAATAACTACACCCCCATGACAAACACGGCATACAAAAAACCTACGATAACCGATAGAATCCCAATAAAAAACGCAACCACCAACAAAACACCAAAAAACTTTAATGCATATAAAAGCAACTTCCGAAACCTTAATTCATAAAAACTACGATACACATACAAATAAAACAAAAACACAAATACGCTTGACCCCGCAAATATAGACGGGCTACTAAATAGCATTGCCATTCCAAATGTGATAAGGGCAAACCAAAATGTAACCCCCTGTATAAAGGCATTGATAACTAATTGTTCTCCGTAAAAATTTCTTTTCCAGAATACAAAAAACGAAATAAGCGTATAAATAGGTAGTAGTACAAAAGAAAATAAATTAAAATATTTAATCACATTTCTTGTGACATTTTCATTCTGAACCTTCATGTCGCTCTTAAAAGTTTCAAAATCTATCGTATTTCCCATAGATTTTTGAAAATCATAAAATGGTTCTAGCTGGAATTCATTTACAGAAGCCCCCATACTAACATAATCCTCCACAAAAACATTAAATACAATTAAGGCTATCCCAGCTCCCAAAGCAAAGAATGTCAATGGGTTTACATATTTCTTACGAGTTCCTGCTAAGTATTCCTCCAAGACTTGTTTTGGTTGAAACAGCATCATTCTTAGTGTAAAAAAATACTTGTTATCCCATCCTAAAACAGTTGCTGTAAATTCTGCCCACAAGATTCTAACGGAGACTCTATCTCTTATAACTTTCCCTCCACAACCGGCACAATACAAGTTAAGTTCTCTTAATTCTTCTTCGCAATTTTTACAATTCATAGTTTTCTTTTTCATTTAAAATCATTCATAAGAACGCTGTACGTTCCTTTCCTGAGAAAAACTACTAGAGAATACATGCCTTCTAAATAAACAGCCTAAAACAGCGGAGGATTTAAAAAAACACAATTGAATTGCATTGTGATAACAACACAGTTTATATAGGGAAATAATCCAAACTTAACTAGTCTGTCGCTTGAACAGGTTTTATTTTCTTGCCCTTTTTCTTATCCTCCACTAACATCTTCAATTTAATATGAAAAGCAGCAAATAATAAGGTCATAAATGGACTCAACCAATTAAACACAGCATATAAGGCATAATCAAAAACGGGAACACCTAGCACCCCTGCTTGGTACGCTCCACAGGTATTCCAAGGAACTAACACCGAGGTTACCGTTCCAGAATCCTCTAAGGTTCTACTTAAATTCTCCGGAGCCAATCCTTTTTCTTTATATGCTTTTTGGAACATTTTTCCAGGAATCACAATCGCTAAATACTGATCGGATGCCGTTACGTTTAAAGCCAAACAACTTGCCACGGTACTCGCAAACAATCCAAATACAGAATCTGCCATTTTCAACAATGAATTACTAATTCTAGACAGCGCTCCGATAGCTTCCATCACTCCACCAAAAACCATGGCACAGATAATTAACCAGATCGTATTCATCATCTTTTTCATCCCTCCTGCTACAAATAAATCATTCAGGTCTGCATTGCTTGTTTCGATAGCAGTATCTACCGTTATGGCATTCATAATTCCTTTATAAGCCGCAGAAAAGGTCATGGTATCCGCTCCCGCTACACTCAATACAATATTCGGTTGAAAAATGATAGCGAAAACACCTCCTAATAACGTTCCAATCAACAAAGCTACTAAAGGTTCTGTTTTTTTAATAATTAAAAAGATAACCACCGCTGGCACTAAAAACAACCAGGGTGTGATATAAAAAGCTTCGTCTATCGCATTTAAATATACTTCATTATTAATAGTTCCTGTGACGTCCAAATTCAATCCGATGATGATAAACACCAGCAACGTAATTAAAATCGTAGGAACTGTAGTGTACACCATATATCTAATATGTGTAAACAAATCCGTTCCAGCCATCGCGGGCGCTAAATTGGTAGTATCCGATAAAGGAGACATCTTATCTCCAAAATACGCACCTGAGAGCACTGCTCCTGCTACCATACCTAGAGGAATCCCTAAGGCTTTCCCTATACCTACTAAGGCAATACCTACCGTAGCAGAGGTGGTCCAAGAACTCCCCGTAGCAATGGAAATTATCGCACAAATAATCACCGTTGCCGGTAAAAATATCGTAGGATTTAATATTTTCAAGCCATAGTAAATCATAGAAGGTATCACACCACTTATCAGCCAAGTTCCGGCCAATGCACCTACAAAGAGTAGGATTAAAATGGCTCCTGTAGTAGACCGTAAATTATCGGCCACTTCATCCATCATTTTCTGATAGGGAACTTTATTTAAAAAACCAACAATGGCTGCCACAGCACCTCCAATTAATAAGGCAAATTGATTCGAACCACTTAAAGCATCATCTCCATAAACAGCTAATACATTAAAAGCCAGCATCCCGACTAAAAAAACTATAGGAATTAATGCTTCCCAAATACTTAACTCTTTATTCTCGACGATTTTTGGCTCCATATAGTTTGGTTTAAGGTTTTGTAAGTTTACGCTTTTTTAAAAGGCTATGCAAGTTAAATAAAATCAGTCATATAGGCACTTCGTCTAATAATATTGATACAATTTTTCACAAAACGTTAAATATTCACCCTAATCAAAACACCTCTTTATTGGAGTATTCCACAAAAAAAACCACGACTTACAAGCCGTGGTTTTAAAAGAATAATTGTTTTTATATTACAAAACATGGACTGTTTCCATGCATTTTTTCATTGATTGATACGTACGTTCTATGTCATTATCCAATCCTATAGAGAAACGAACAATACCATCAGACAATCCCATTGCTGCTTGTTCATCCTCCGGAATCTCCGAAGAAGTACTTGAACCAGGTGCACTGAATAAGGTTTTATAAAATCCTAAACTCACAGCTAGGTACCCCAAGTTTTTTGCTTGCATTAACTCCATCAACTCATTGGCCTTTTCTAAACTACCTGCATCTACTGTCATGATACCACCAAAACCAAATTCTGCATTGTACATAGATTTGAACAACTCATGGTCTTTATGACTTTCCAATCCTGGATATACAACTGTTAATCCATCTTTCTCAAAGCGCTCTGCCAAGTATTTAGCATTGTGACTGTGTTGTTTCATACGAATATGAAGGGTCCTCATATTCTTTAAAATACTGGCCGATCTTAAACTATCCATCACAGGACCTAATAACATCGCTGCACCATCATTTACGCTTTTTAATGCGTTTATAAAATCATGAGTTCCACAAACCACACCTCCAACAGTATCATTGGTACCATTGATAAATTTGGTTAAACTATGAATGGTAATATCTGCGCCCATTTTTTGTGGGGTAATAATTAACGGGGAAAAAGTATTGTCTACAACTAATGGAATTCCATGCTTCTTCGCTATTTTTGACAAAGCACGAATATCTGCAATTTCCAACAATGGATTACTTACACATTCGCAGTAAATCATCTTGGTCTTTTCAGTAATCGCAGCTTCTATCTTTTCTAAGTTAGTAATATCTACAAACGAAGTTTTTATATTAAATTTTGGTAAGAAATTCTTTGCAAACGCATAGGTTCCTCCATAAATGGTTCTACTAGATACAATATGATCACCAGCATCACATATCTGTAAAATAACAGAAGTAATAGCCCCCATTCCAGAACCTGCAACATTAGCCGTTTCTGTAAACTCCATAGCTGCTAACGCTTCTCCCAATAACATATTACTAGGACTCGTATGTCTTGAATACAAATAACATCCTTCTGCCTGCCCTTCAAAGGTGTCTAGCATTGTTTTTGCTGCCAAAAAAGTATAAGTAGCAGAATCAGAAATGGATGGGTTTACCCCTCCAAATTCTCCGAAATACTGTAAATCTTGAATTTCATTTGCTGGCTTTAAAGCCATATCTTTTGTATCGACCATGGTATAACTTATTAAGTTTAACGTAAATATAGGATTATTCAAACTTAAAAACTGGACTCAACCTCAACATAAGAAAACTAATCTATCATTATGATCTATTAAAGTTTTATTATCTTTAAACTTTCAAATTAATGTTATAGAACAGCATAAAAAACTAAAACCAATGGAATTAGACAATATCGACATTAAAATAGTGAACCTTTTACAGGATAATAGCAAGGCAAACACCAAGGAAATAGCCATGCGCGTAGGACTTACAGTTACTCCGACTTACGAACGAATAAAACGACTAGAAAAAGACGGGATTATCACAAAATATGTGGCCCTTGTAGATCGTTTAAAACTGGGGTATAGTATGACGGTATATTGTCAAGTATCCTTACAGGTTCACTCAAAAGACCTTATCAGTCGCTTTGAAAAAGCCATTATCAAGCTAGATGAAGTATTGGAATGTCATCACGTAGCAGGAAACTATGATTATTTATTAAAAGTAGTAGTTCCAGACATTCATCATTATCAATTGTTTTTAAAAAATAAATTATCGGTACTCTCTTCTGTAGGGAACGTTAGGAGTAATATTGTGATGAGTTCTGCTAAGAATGAAATTAAAATACCTGTAGTCATTAAAGGGGACAATTAGTTGTTGGTGTTAGTTGTTGGGGCTACCCGTAATCCATAGTTTTATTGGTTTTTAAAATGATGTATCCATGTAACGGATAGTAATAAGCTTTATATTGTTGTTAGTTGCTTGTTGTTGGGGCTACTCGGAATCCATAGTTTTATTAGTTTTTAAAATGATGTATCCATGTAACGGATAGTAATAAGCTTTATATTGTTGTTAGTTGCTTGTTGTTGGGGCTACTCGGAATCCATAGTTTTATTGGTTTTTAAAATGATGTATCCATGTAACAGTAATCTACTTCACCACCATTCCGAGAGGTTAGTTTTCTTTAAAAACAAGGGGAAATAATAATAATAAT
>NVRM01000013.1 GCA_002400885.1 Flavobacteriaceae bacterium | reverse complement strand
GAATTTAGAGATTAGGCTTGAAACAGGAAACAAGACACAGGACTTAGCGCTGTTATGTGAGCAATACAAATGGAGCTTTACAGACTGAGTGCCATTGTTTAAAACGTGGAATTTAGAGATTAGGTTTGAAACAAGAAACAAGACACAGGACTTAGCGCTGTTATGTGAGCAATACAAATGGAGCTTTACAGACTGAGTACCATTGTTGAAAACGTGGAATTTAGAGATTAGGTTTGAAACAAGAGTCAAGAAACAGGACACAGGACTTAGCGCTGTTATGTGAGCAATACAAATGGAGCTTTACAGACTGAGTGCCATTGTTGAAAACGTGGAATTTAGAGATTAGGTTTGAGACAGGAAACAAGACACAGGACTTAGCGCTGTTATGTGAGTAATACAAATGGAGTTTTCCCTAAAACATAATCCTCAAATGTAAAAAAGAGGCACAACTACCGAGATGTTTTAATGAAAATTAACTCCTATTTCACCTAGCTGACAGACCTTTGCCCATCTTTGAGCTAAAACTGACTGTTTTATCATTTAGAATTTTATTCCATAGCGTCATCGAGTGATTAGGATGGTAGGAGTATTTCTATCCATAAATCTATACTTCATAGGGATTCTCGATACAATTTCCTTATAAATTATAAACAGAATTCATAAGGAAATCACTCGAATTGACGCTGGAAACGTCATCACTGCCACTTGTTTTTTCTTAAAAAACTACCAGCTAACATTGACGTAAATTTATTCCTCATCGTCATCACTTCCACTAGGGTTTACTTTTTCACCACCCCCTCTCGCAATGGCATTATAAACAAAGGCAAGCATTCAAAGAAGAAACTATTAATTCCTTTATTTATCAATCATAAGTCAACATTCATTTTTTACTTTTCACTAGTCATCAATCATTAGTAATTCTCCACAAACATCCAACACAAAAAAATGTCCGCAGTATTTAAAACACCACAGACATTTTTATCCAATAAAACTATTCAACTATTTTTTCTTCATGGCCATTTTAATTACTTTATAAGCATCGGTTGCTTTCGAAAGTTTTGCCCATTTAAGCGCCGTAAAACCATGTTTGCTTTTTATTTTCAAGTTGGCTCCATTGGCAATTAATAAAGCTGCGATATCCGCTTTATTATATCTAGCTGCAAACATTAGCGGTGTTAAACCTGCCGATTTACCATTTACACTAGCGCCGTTTTCTAACAATGTTTTAACGGCATCGTAATTTCCTTTCTTTACTAAACTGCACAAAGGATTTAAGGATACGTTCTCTTTTACAACTTCTAAATTGTTGTTATTGTTTGGAATTGTTGTGTTTGAAGTTGTAGCGTTTACAGATACAATTGAAACTAAAAATAATGCGATAAAAAATAAATTTTTCATAATATGTTTTATAAATGATTACTAATTTGAATACACCTAAAAGACGCTCAGAAAATCAAATAGTTACAGCTAAAAACAAGTATTAACACCGTTTTAACCCTTTACCTAAGTTTTAGTTAAAAACCTCCCAATTAACAAGTTTCACTGTAACAACCACCTCACGATAACGTTATCGTAGATTTTTATTCAATAAACCTCCGTGTAAAGCCCTTAATTTTTAGCTTCTTAGTATCTTTGTTTACTAAATGAAAAACATATTATGATGACTAAGAAGGTAATCTTAATGATATTAGACGGATGGGGAATTACACAAGACCCTGAAGTATCAGCCGTATATAAAGCAAATACAAACTTTATAGACAAGTTAACTGACAGCTATCCAAATGCAAGCTTAAGAACCGATGGAGAACACGTAGGACTTCCTGAAGGGCAAATGGGAAATTCAGAAGTTGGGCACATGAACTTAGGTGCTGGACGTATTGTATATCAAAACTTAGTTAGGATAAATAAAGCAATCACCGAAAAAACACTTGGACAAGAACAAGTATTATTAGATGCTTTAAAATACGCCAAAGACAACAATAAAAAGATCCACTTATTAGGACTTGTTTCTAATGGAGGTATCCACTCTCACATCGATCATTTAAAAGGAATACTAGATGTAATGAAGGAGAACGATGCAAAGAATGTATTTGTACATGCCTTTACTGACGGACGTGACTGTGATCCAAAATCTGGTGCTTACTTTATTAATGAGTTAGAGCAACATATGAGTACTACTACTGGAGAATTAGCCACCTTATCTGGTCGTTATTTCGCCATGGACCGTGACAAACGTTGGGATCGTGTAAAAGTAGCTTATGATGCCCTTGTGAATGGAGTTGGAGAGCAATCGACCAATGCCGTAGAAAGCTTGAATAAAAGTTATGCAAATAACGTTACCGATGAGTTTTTACAACCAATTATTATGACGGATGCGAATGGAAATGCAAAAGCAACCATCTCGGAAGACGACGTAGTAATTTACTTTAACTACCGTACAGACCGTGGCCGTGAATTTACCGATGTATTGACACAAAATGACCATAGCGATTTAGGAATGAAAACAATTCCTTTGTATTTTGTTACCATGACTAATTACGATGAAACTTTTACAGGTTTACACGTAATTTACAACAGCGATAACTTAGAAAACACCTTAGGTGAAGTATTGGCTAAAGCAGGTAAAAAACAAATTAGAATTGCAGAAACAGAAAAGTATCCTCACGTAACGTTCTTCTTCTCTGGAGGTAGAGAACAACCATTTGAAGGAGAAACTCGTATTCTTAGAAACTCACCTAAAGTTGCTACTTATGACCTACAACCGGAAATGAGTGCTTACGAATTAAAAGATGCAATTATTCCTGAATTAGACAAACAAGAAGTTGATTTTGTATGTTTAAACTTTGCCAATGGAGACATGGTAGGACATACTGGAGTTATGGAAGCTGCTATCACTGCCTGTCAGACAGTAGATAAATGTGTAGAAGAAGTGATTTCTAGTGCTTTAAGAAATGGTTACACCACACTTATTATTGCCGATCACGGAAACTGTGAAACAATGATAAATCCTGATGGGTCTCCAAACACTGCACACACAACTAACCCTGTTCCTATGATTATAGTAGACAAGGATATTAAGACAATAAACCCTGGAGTTTTAGGTAACATTGCCCCTACTATTTTAGAATTGATGGGAATTGAAAAACCTAGCGAAATGAATTTGAAATCTTTATTATAAGAAAACAATTCCATTTTTCGATAACAAAAAAAGGACTGCATTTGCAGTCCTTTTTTTCTTTATAAAGAAATAGTTCGAAAATTTAATTGGGAACGACTATATATAAAATACAAGTTGATCAGTACACTATTAAATAAGCCCTAAATATATTTAATAGCAACAACCAACCCATACTGTCTTGTCTTCTATACTCTTAGGACACAAAAAATATAGATTCGTCACAAAACAATGTGAGTTTATTTAGTCATTTACAAATAACACCTAGCTAAAACAACCGGATCTATTACGTTTATTACACTTCATTTTATCTAAAAATAAATCCGCCATATATCCTTTCTTTTTTCTTACTGCTACTTTACATCAATGCATGTACAACTGTAAAAAATAAAACTCCCTAGGATAAACCCAATATTATATTAATTCTTATAGAGGACAGCTTTTCGGATTTATTATCAAGAGAAATTTTAATACTCCTGAAATAGACAGCTCCGTAAAAAGAGAACTTATAATTACCGATGCGCATGAGAGCTACAGTGTTTGACGTGTCGTAGGACAAAGAGTCCATACGGATGCTCTAGGCGACTCCCCCTTCAAAACCTATAGAAGAGTCAAAACAGTTGATTTCGGAAGTTGCATATCATCAACAAAGGATTTAAGAGCAACCCAAGCCGTCTCATTTTCTGACAGCGTTCGTTTTTAGAAAATAAATAGAGCCTTCATGGGACAGGAAAAAGTGATACTTGGATGGATATAAACGAGTACATACATTAAAAGTGAATGCACAACAAAATGGAGCAACACACCTCTCAAAGCAACCAACAGTACAAATAGCACTAAAAATACGTTTATAAACATAAAAAGACCGAACTAATGTTCGGTCTTTTTATAGATTTAAAATACGCTAAGTAGTACTATTTTTTATTATCAAAAAACTTATCTAACAACTTTTCTGCATGATTTTTCCCTCCTAAACCAAGTGCAATTGCCAAAGCAAAAAAGACTGCCATAAATAAATATTGTGTCAATTGAGCAATCAATCCATTTCCAATATTTAATTGAGAAAACACCATAGAAACAGCGATTAACATGATGGCAAATTTTGAAATTTTACCAATAGCATCCGCATATTCGATTTCCATATTTTTCAATCTGTCCGAAATAAAAGTACTTACAAAGTTTGCCAAGAACAAACCAAACACTAATAATACGATAGCGATGATTAAATTAGGGATAAATAAAATCACTTTATCAAACAATTGTTTTGCAATTCCTAAGCCCACAGCATCAAATACAGATAAAAGCACTACTAAAAGCAATACGTAATACACTAGATTGGCCACTATTTGAGATAGTTTTTGCTTTACGCCTACTTGCTCTAGCATTTGATCTAGTTCAATTTTATCAGCAATCACGTCAATTTTAATAAGTTTTAGTCCTTTTTCTATAAACTTTCTCAATAATTTTGCGATCCATTTTCCAATAATCCATACAGCCAAGGCTAATAGTAATTTAGGGATAAACCCTACAATTTCATTAATAAAATGCCCAAAACTGTTCCATAATTGTGCACCTAATTCTTTTGAAGTCTCTAAAATTTCATTCATAGCAATAATAATTTGGTTAATTTAAATATACAAAGCCTCTAATATCAATAATTTATTCTTATAATCTTAATTATAAGTTGATTATCAAACGCTATTCAATTATTAGACACAAAATCATTTGCTTAGGTTACTTATTTTTGCATTTTTTTTATTGGGTATTTTTCTATAAAGGTAAAAAACAGTCTTTGCATTCCATTTTTCATCTCCTTTTCAATAAAAAACGGCACAAAAAAAAGAGCTACCAATGGCAGCTCTTTTTATTATACAGTTTGCGGGAAATTACTCTCCTACTTTCGTATTTAAGATATCAAAGAATTGATCTAATTTAGGCATTAAAACGATTCTAGTTCTTCTGTTTTTAGAACGACCTTCAACAGTATCATTTGTATCGATAGGAGTATATTCCCCACGACCAGCAGCAACCAATCTAGATGGAGCAACATTAAATTTATTTTGTAAAACACGCACAACAGACGTTGCTCTTTTTACACTTAAATCCCAGTTATCTTTGATTCCATTTCTACTAATAGAAATATTATCAGTATACCCTTCTACCATAACTTCCATATCATCTGATTGTGCATTTACAACAGCAGCTACTTTAGCTAATACAGCAATTGCTCTATCAGAAATAACAGCAGATCCACTTCTAAATAATAATTTATCAGCGATAGAAATATACACAACAGTTTTTTCAACATTTACTTGAATATCCTCATCGTTAAGTCCATCTTTCAATACACTTTTCAATTTAAATCCAATTGCTAAGTTTAAAGAATCTTTTGCGTTCATTGCATTTTGAATGTGGTGAATGAACTCATCTTTTTTAGCCATTTGAGCTAACGTTTCTTTAATGTTTTCAGAAGCAGATCTTGATAAAACAGTTAAATCTCCAACAAATTCTAATGTTGTTTCTTTATCTTTTTTCAAATCAACTACCTGTTGTTCTAAAGTAGAAACAAGCGTTGTGTTTTTGTCTTTTTCAATTTCACATTTCATTAAATCGGCTTTAATATCAACCAATTCTTGTTTGTTTTTTCCAAACTTACCTTCTAATTCAGTGTATTGCTTTTTTGATACACAAGAACTTAGAACAACAGATGACATAATAGCCATTACGAGGAATTTTTTCATTATAAATGTTTTACAGGTTTTAAAAAATTCGTTTTTTAACGAATGTTACAAATATACAAAAAGCGTACCATAACCTTAGTAAAAGCAAGCCTTTTAAAATATTTTTTTTGCCTTTTTTACATTATCTTTGCAATCACTTATAATCCTTCTATTTTTCATGAAAAAATTACTGTTTTTTATTGCTATTGTAAGCCTTTTTTCTTGTGCTGACAACTCAAAACCTAAGGGTATTCAAACCTACAGCTTACAGGGAAACGCCATTGGCACCACTTATTCTATCAAATTTTTAAGCACAAAACAACTCAAGGCAGAAAAAGCAATTGACAGCTTGATAAAAGCGGTAAATAAATCTACATCACAATACATTCCTACCTCCGATATTTCAAAAATTAATGCAGGGGATTCTACACTCACTATCGATCATTATTTTGAAGATGTTTTTCTAACTTCCAAACGAATTTTTGAAGAAACTAATGGTTATTTCGACCCTACAGTTGGAATATTAGTTAACACTTGGGGATTTGGCCCTGAAAAAACAATAGCAATTCCAGATAGCACCACTATAAAAGAACTCCTTAAATATGTTGGGTTTAAAAAAGTAAAATTAATAGCGGGGCATATCATCAAAAATCACCCGTCCATAAAATTTGATTTCAATGCAGTTGGAAAAGGATACCTGGTAGATGTTATCAGTAATTATTTTGAAACTAAAAATATTGAGAACTACATGGTAGAAATAGGAGGAGAAATTAGAGCTCGCGGGCATAATGACAAAAACACCCCTTGGACTATTGCAATTGAAAACCCAAACTTTGACGGTTCTAGGTCTATCGCCATCACCATCCAACTCAACAATGAATCCATTGCATCTTCTGGAAACTACCGAAAATTTAAATTGGATAAAAACGGACACCGCTATGTACATACCATCAATCCTAAAACAGGATTTGCAACTGCTAGTAATTTACTCAGTGCCTCCGTATTTGGCGCTGTTAATTGCGCAGATGCGGACGCTTATGCTACTGCATTTATGGCCATGGGACTAGAAAAAACAAAAGCTTTTTTACCCAAGCACCCAGAACTTAAAGTGTTTCTAATATTTAATAATAAAAAGGGAGCGCTGGAAACATTTCAGAATTTTAAGCCTAGAAAGGAGTAGTGAGATATTAGTAGTGAGTGCTTTTGACTTCAATACCGCTTCAAGCTAATAAGTGGTAAGTGATACGTTTCCCTAAACTACGTGAGCTCAGCACTACAAATTCCCTTTTCATAGACGTCTATTTCATAGGCGCTACTTTTGACTAAAAAAAAATGGGCTGAGATTTTAATGAAAATCTCAGCCCGTTTTTTTATATCTTAATAAATATTTTCCGTTTATACATCACATAGGTAATAAACCAATAGACGACAATATGACTAATTGCAAATAGTAAAGAACCATTCATATGACCCGCTACAGGAACAAACACATGATGATATAGATAGGCGTACCCAGATTCAATCTCACCTGATGCATTGCTTATTGACACCAAATAAATCAAGGTTTTTGCAAACAATCCCGAAAAAACAAAGATAAACAACGGGTTGGTCCCAAAATGAAGGAACGGAGTTGCCCATTTCTTCACTCCCTTTACATCGATTAGAAACAACAGAAACGCCAAAAACAACATGGCCAAACCTCCCGTATATAACACATAAGTACTCGTCCACAAAGATTTATTTATTGGAAACCAATAGCTCCATACAGTCCCTAAGGCCACTGCTAAAGCTCCATAAATCACCAATGATTTTACAGCCCTCATCACGTCCAAAGACCCTGTTATCAATCGTCCTGAAAAGTAACCGAGCAGTACGGTTGCAACAGCCGGTAAACAAGACAATAATCCTTCTGGATCAAATGGGATTCCAAATCCTTTATATATATGATTCTCTCCTAAGAGGTATACATCTATTTGTCTTACCAAATTATCCGACAATCCATACAGATCCGTCGCGTCATTAAGCTGTAAAAGCCCCCAATACCCAACCAATAAAGCTCCAAATACAGCCAATAACTGTTTAAAGCTAAATTGCAAACAAAGTAACGCACCTAGTAAATAGGCTACCGCAATCCGCTGTAAAACGCCCATCACCCTCAGGTTTTCAAACTCAAATTTAGGGAATGCATTTAAAAACAACCCTAACAAAAACATGATCGAAAATCGTTTCAGCACTTTTAACAATGCTGACTTTGTAATTCCTTTATCAAACTTACTAAAAGCATACCACATAGATACACCCACAATAAATAAGAAAAAAGGAAACACCAGATCCGTAGGTGTACATCCATGCCATTTTGCATGTAACAATGGTGGATATACATAACTCCAACTACCTGGAGTATTTACGAGGATCATTAACGCAATGGTTAATCCTCGTAAAACATCCAATGCCATTAAACGTTTTACTGCCATGACTTTATTTTTTTAAGCCCAATTTATGACCCGAAATAGCATAGTATAAGATAAACAAATAACAAGGAAGCAATATCCAATATCCCCCTGTTGCTGCTTGGATAGTAGCAGTTGTTTCCGCCATCCCTTCTGCGATTAAACTTGCTTTATTTATATCTACTAATTTTCCATATGCTGGAGGTATAATCGCTCCACCCGCAATCGCCATAATCAACAATGCCGATGCCGTTTTTGTAAACTTTCCTAAACCTTCTAGGGTCAATGGCCAAATTGCTGGCCAAACCAATGCATTTGCCAATCCTAAAGCTGCCACAAATAATATGGAAGTAAACCCCGTTGTAAACACAATACAAAAAGTAAATACAATCCCTAAGATTGCAGAAATTTTAAGTGCCAAAGATTGACTTATATATTTAGGAATAGCAAACACTCCAATACAATACATGGCTACCATTGCCATTAATGTATAGGCCGTATACCCTTTCGCTACAGAAGCAGGAAATCCTAAAGAAATTCCATAAGAAATAATAGTATCACCAGCAACAACCTCAACTCCTACATATAAAAATAAGGCAACTACCCCCAACCACAAATGTGGAAATTGGAAAATACTCGTTTTTGCTGTAACACCATCTTCGTCTTCTTCAATAGGCTCTGGCTCTACATGAGGTAATGGAGCTTTTAAAATAAGACCTGCTAACACAACTAATACAGCTGCCATAATCAAGTATGGAGTTACCACACTATCAGCCATGGTATTTAATATCGTATTTTTCTCTTCTAGAGACACGATACTTAATTGTTCTTTAACCTCATCTATTCCAGACAATAAAATCGCTCCAAAAATAAACGAACCTAAAGCTCCGGCTACTTTATTAGCAATTCCCATGATAGCAATACGCTTTGCAGCACTTTTTATAGGTCCTAAAATTGTGATATATGGATTGGACGCCGTCTGTAATAAGGTCATCCCTACTCCTTGAATAAAAATAGCTACTAAAAATAACCAATAGGTTCTAGCTTCTGCAGCAGGAATAAAAATTAAGGCACCAATAGCCATTACAAAAAGCCCCAAAGACATTCCTTTTCTGTAGCCAATCTTTCCTAAAATATAAGAAGCAGGAAGCGCCATTACCACAAAGGAAATATAAGAAGCCGATGCGACTAGATACGATTGAGCATCTGTGAGTTCGTTGATGGTTTTCATAAACGGAATTAATGCTCCGTTTATCCAGGTTACAAAACCAAAGATAAAAAACAACCCGGCAATAATGATAATTGGAATGGTTGTATTAATAGGAGCCTTACTTGAAGAATGTGACATAGAGTACGATTTAGTTTAAGATTATTTATTTTTTTGCTAAAAAATAATTCAGTTTCTAAAGTACTACATTTCGTAGATTAAAATAATTAATTTCTATAAATAACAATATAAGATAGCTTAACAGTAACTTTCCATGCATTAAACGACAAAAAATCAAAAATTAAGTGTCGAAGCTTTTATTTAGCCACTCCTTTAGTATTCAAAATACGCTCTTTAGTCGTTTGTTGATAATTACGGCCTATAGGGATTCGTTGATTTGATATTTCCACGGTATTACCCTCAATACAATTCACTTTATTTACGGCAATAGCAAAGGACCGATGTACTCTCATAAATTCCGCCTCCGGAAGCTCTTCTAAAATACTGGTCATAGACTTATGTACAAGATAATCCCCCGTTAAAGTAGATACTTTAATATAATCCTTTAAACTTTCGATAAAAAGTATTTCATCTAACCTAAACTTTAATAATTTCTTATCCACTTTTAAAAAAACATGAGGGTTGTTTTTTAAAGAGACTTCTTGTGAATTATTCCTTGTCAATCTTAAGCGATCACTCACTTTATTCATTGATTTTAAAAACCTACCTAAAGGAATAGGTTTCACTAAATAGTCCAACACATTTAAATCAAAACTCTCTACGGCATATTCTCTATAAGCAGTCGTTATCACAACTAAAGGCTTAATATCAATGGTTTTTAGAAATTCTAAACCCGTCATTTTAGGTAAATTAATATCTAAAAACACCAAATCTATTTCTTCTTCCTCAAGAATAGTCAACGCAGCCATGGCAGTCGTAAAGACACCTAGCATTTCTATATTAGGAAACTCTTCCAAATATTTTTGAATTACTGAACTCGCTAAAACTTCATCTTCAATTATGATACATTTTATATTCATTGATGCAGTATTCGATTTAATTAGACTGGTATTTTTAACCTTACACAGTACGTATCATTTACAATTTGATACGTCAGTTCAAAATTATTTTTAAACAGTAATTCTAAGCGGCGTGTTACATTTTGAATCCCAATTCCTTCTCGGCTGCTTACTTGATCTTTTTCAAGGCAAGAATTCTCAACTTTAAAATACAAAAATCCATCATTTATATTTTTAAAACTTATGACAACCTTCATCGGCTCGTCACCATAAGCGCCATGCTTAAAACAATTCTCAATAAAAGGCAAAAACAATAACGGAGGTGTACTCACATTTTCTATGGTTCCAATAATGGCTATAGAGCAGTCAATCCTATCTCCGTACCTTAATCTTTCCAAATCTAAGTAATTTTGAACATAGTTTACCTCATTAAATAGCTTTATTAAAGGTTCTTTCACTTCGTACAACACATATTGCATAATATCTGACAGTTTCAAGACCACACTTGGTGCTACATTGGACTTTGACAATGTCAAGGCGTATAAATTATTCAATGTATTAAAAAAGAAATGAGGTTGAATTTGAGATTTAAGTAAATCCAATTCCATTTGTAACTGTACTTTTTGTAAATCCCTAGACCTGTTCAATTCATAAATCCAATCATGAATCAATTTTATAACCGTCGCTAAGGTAATTACATATATTTCTCCCAATACCACTGCCACGATATGATTAAAAGTAAACGCCTCTTGAACCCCTTCTGCTTCCGGCCAAATATTTTGAGTAACCAACACATAATTCAAGCCTGTCCTGACTACGTATAGACCTGCCAACAATAATGCTAAACCAATAAAGTATTTTTTATATTTAGTTTTCACTATTAAATAAGGTATCAGCCAATAAATATTTATATACACTACTATAATATGCAAAGGAAATTCTACCAAATTAGATTTTATGGAATACCAATAATCATTAAAGTAACTCCCCCATCTTACCACGTTAAATATAAAATACCCCAGCCAAAATAATAGGTGATATTTAACAGGAATAACGGCACTTGTATTTTTAAATCCTTTCATTTTTATAGGCTTAAGACCAACTTTCTGTTGAAATTTCCGTGAAAATTAGTTTTTTTTCTAATCATCACAAAACATATCCCCTACATTTTGATTCAGTCAACTATAACGATGTAGTTTGTCGCTAAAAAAACGTTTTCTATGTATTTTTTTACGTCGTATATAGAATTTTCTTTTCACTCTCTTTATTGTAATATAAATTTAACCATCAAACAATTATTAACATAATTCAAACTTATGAAAAAATTAATTCCACTATTAATTCTAATTGTTTCACTGCTTAGTGTACAAAACGCACAAGCACAAGTGAAAACAATTACGGGAGTTATAACTGCAAAATCTGACAGTTCTCCACTTCCAGGTGTAAACATCTTAATCAAAGGAACGACCAAAGGAAGTGACACCGATTTTGATGGTAAGTATACCATCCAAGCTTCTAAAGGAGATGTTTTAATTTTCTCTTACATGGGAATGAAAACAGCAGCTATTACTATAGGAGATGTTTCAACATTAAATGTAGCACTACTGGACGATGCAGAAAGTTTAAATGAAGTTATTGTGACTGCTCTTGGAATGAAGAAAACAAGAAAATCTTTAACCTATTCTGCTCAAGACATTAGTGCAGATGAGATGAATAAGGTTAAACAAACCAATCCAATAAACAGTCTTTCAGGAAAAATTGCGGGTGTAAACATTACTCGTAGTGCCTCTGGACCTGGTGGATCTGTAAAAGTAACATTACGTGGTAACTCTTCTATAGGAAGTAATCAACCCTTATATGTTGTAGATGGTGTTCCTTTATCAAATCCAAATAGTGGCCAGCCCTCTCAAACTATTGGAGACACTAATGGAGGAAACAGAGATGGAGGAGATGCTTTATCCTTAATAAACCCTGATGACATTGAGTCTTTAACCGTATTAAAAGGTGCTTCTGCTTCTGCATTATATGGTAGTGCAGGATTAAATGGTGTAATTTTAATTACAACTAAAAAAGGAAAATCGGGAGGATATAAAGTGAATTTTTCTTCAAACGTAATTGTTGATTCTCCCGCTTATTTAATGGATTTTAATAAAGAAACCCAAGACAATATAGACGATTTCTTTAAGACAGGACTTACCACTATAAACTCCATTAACATTTCTGGAGGTACAGAAACTGCACAAACATACTTCTCTTATAGTAATAGTTTTGCCAAAGGTATTTTGCCTACCAATAAATTAAAGCAACATACTTTTAATCTAAGGGAAACAGCAACGTTATTAGATGGTAAATTAAGAGTAAATGCAAGTGTTATGGCATCCACTCAAAAAGTAAAAAACAGACCCGTTTCTGGATTGTATTTTAATCCATTAGTAGGTGTTTACAGTTTCCAATCTGATACAGAAAAATTAAGTGACTATAGCAATTTTGAAGAATTTGATCCATCAAGATATATAATGTCTCAACGTTGGTTTAGAGACCCTTCAGATATTGAACAAAACCCTTATTGGATTTTAAACAGAAACGCAAGTGAAGACACCAATAAGAAATTATTGACGTCCTTAAACTTAAACTATAGTGTTAATGATTGGTTAACCATACAATCGAGAGGTACTTATGACAAAACTATGCGTGATTTTGAAAGAAAAATATATGCAACTACTCAAGCAACTTTAGCACCAAAAACAGGAAGATATATCTTCAGCCAAATGGATTTTACACAATTATATGCTGATTTAATTGCGACCATTAACACTAAAATAACTGATAAAATAAGTATCTCTGCAATTGTAGGAACAAGCACCAAACGCCTAGTTACTGAATCTCTTTCTGCAGATTCTGGAATCAGCGGAGGTTTACAATATGCCAATGTGTTTTCTATTCAAAACTTTAACGGAAATCCTTCTGTAAGTTTTATTCAAAACTCAACTGAAATAAGAGAAAACTCTTTATTCACAAGTTTAACTTTTGATTTTAATAGCAAAATTTATTTGGATTTAACAGCCAGAAATGACTGGACATCTACCCTGCCAAAATCAAACAATTCTTTCTTTTACCCATCCATTGGTATTACAGGAATTTTAAGTGAATTACTAGAGCTAAACAGCAACATTTCTTTCGCGAAAATTAGAGCATCCTACGCAGAAGTAGGAAATGGATTTGGCGCTGATAAAATTAGTCCAAACAGGAGTATTAACCCAAGTGGCGGAGGAGCAAGTAGTACAAGTCCTATTCTTCCATTCCCTGGAAGCACACCAATTCCAGAAAGACAACGTTCTTTTGAAATAGGAACTGAATGGAAATTTTTAAACAATAAATTCGGAATAGACCTTGGATACTACAATACAAGTACTATAGATCAATATTATGCATTTGCTACTTCTGTTTCAATTATTGGAGCCCCACAAGCAATGTTAAACTCAGGTGAAATTAGAAATTCAGGAATCGAAGCAACTATTTTTGCTCGCCCAATAGAAAATGAAAATTTTAAGTGGAATACATCTGTGAATTTTTCCGCCAACAAAAACGAAATCATTAAAATTTACAACGGAATAAAATTAGACGGTTTAATAGAACCTGAATTTTTTACATTATCACCTAAAGGTGTTAACACATTTGGTTCTTATTTAGTAGAAGGTGGTTCTTTTGGAGATATTTATGCACAAGTTATAAAAAGAGATACCAACGGATATCCAATTTATGACAATGGCGCCTTAGTTATGGATACTGATAATTTAATTGATGGACTAAAAAAAGTAGGAAATGCAAATCCAGACTATAGTATCGGTTGGAACAACTCCTTCGATTACAAGAATTTTTCTTTAAACTTTTTAATTGACGGTAAATTTGGAGGAGAATCAATCAGTATGACAGAAGGAATACTTGAAGGATTAAGCAACAATTCCGCTAGAGAGACAACAAATGCTGCTGTAACTGTTGTTGATTTAAATGGAACTAAATCTACCTTAACCGCTCAAGAATTTTATGGTTCCGCTGGTGGAAGAAATGGTTTTACTGGAGAGTATGTATATTCTGCAACTAATGTTAGATTGGCAGAATTAGCTTTAGGATACAATTTTAAACTTACAGAAGATTCTGTATTCCAAAGCATAAGAACCTCAGTAGTAGGACATAATTTATTTTTCTTCTACAAGGACGCCCCTTATGATCCCAACGTTGCTTTAAGTACAGGAAACTCATTACAAGGAGTAGATGTACTTGGTTTACCATCGACTAGAAGTATCGGATTAAACTTAAATTTATCATTCTAAAAAACAGCTAACAATGAAATATATCAATAGCATAATCACAAGTTTAATTATAGGTGCATTCGTATTTACATCGTGTAGTGACTTGGACGAATTTAATCAAAACGACAGAAACATTTCTGAAGATCAACTAAAAGCAGATTTTCAACATGTTGGATCTAAATATAAACCAATTTTTGAAAATATTTATCAGTACTCACCTGCTTGGTCTTTTCAATTACAACAAAACCTAAATGCCGATGTCTATTCTGGGTATTTAACAAACCCAAGGCCTTTTGTAGCTGGAGCAAACAATACTACATACAGCCTTGTAAGTGGATGGAATAACTTTATTTGGTCTGTTCCTTACTCTAATGTTATGAATAATGCACATGACATTGCAACGTTAACTGAAGATGAATTCCCTGCCTTACATGCCGTTAGTTTAATCTTAAAAGTTACGGCAATGCACCGTGTATCCGATGTTTTTGGACCGATTGTTTATTCCAATTTTGGAGATTTACAAAATGCAGGGATTTACGATTCACAAGAAGAAGCGTACAATGCATTCTTTAAAGACTTGGACGTTGCTGAAGAAAATCTGATGAATGATATTGACGGTGATAAGTTCACTGCATTTGATTTATCTTATAACGGAAATTATAAAAACTGGGTGAAACTTGCCAATTCAATGAGATTGAGGTTAGCAATTAGAATTTCCAAAACAGCACCTGAAAAAGCTAAATTGGAAGGTGAAAAAGCATTAGCTCAAAGTATGGGCTTGATGACCTCTAACGAAGATGGATTTTTTATTAATGGAAATTTAGAACATCCATTATCAGTAATAGATAACGCTTGGGGAGATATTAGAATGAATGCATCTATGGAATCTATTCTTACTGGATATAAAGACAATAGAATAGAAACTTTCTTTACAACATCTACTTCAATTGAAGGTGAATATAAAGGAATACGAGGAGGCTTACCATTACTTGCAGGTTATGACGATGAACTGGCTCAAAAAGCAGATTATGTAGGACTGTCATCAATAAATGACGACATTCATACTTCTACAGTACAGTTAATGACTACTGCAGAAGTTTATTTCTTAAAAGCTGAAGCGGCTTTAAGAGGATGGACTGGAGCTGGAGATGCAGGGGAGAATTATGAAACAGGTATTCGTACTTCGTTTGACCAACATGGTGTTTCTGGTGCAACGGATTATATTAGTGACAACACTTCTACTCCAGCCGATTATGTAGACCCTATAAACTCAGCCAATAATATCTCTGCAATTAGTAACAGTACAATTGCGTGGAACGACGGAGATTCTTTAGAACAAAAGCTAGAACGCATAATCACTCAGAAATGGATTGCAATGTTTCCAGAAGGACAAGAAGCATGGAGTGAATTTAGACGTACTGGATACCCTAAAATATTCCCTGTAGTTAGCAATCAAAGTGGCGGGACCGTTGATACTGACATACAAATTAGAAGAATTCCTTTTGTAGACAGTGAAATTTCCACAAACCCAGAAGGAGTAAGCAATGCTGTAAGCCATTTATCCGGTCCAGACAACGGTGGAACACGCCTATGGTGGGACAAAGCTGGAAGCAATTTTTAATCTTTTTATAAATTAATAGATTCAATAAGCGGAATCGCCATAGATTCCGCTTATTTTTTTACTTCATTTCACACGTATTATTTGTCGAAATAAATACCCCTTTTTATCTTAAAATATTTATTTCAACCCAATCAAATAAACCAACCAACAATGAATAACCAACACATAAAACACCAACCTGCAGGACAATTCGAAGAAACTAGGTACGAAAAAATTCATAATATTATAGCAGCAGACTCCATTACTGGTTCTATCGCAGTAGCACATGAAATAGCCCAGTTAATTAAAGATAAAGAAGCCCAAAACCAAGTCTGTGTTTTAGGTCTCGCTACGGGGTCCTCCCCCATAAAAGTGTATGAAGAATTGGTTCGTTTACATAAAGAAGAAGGGCTGAGTTTTAAAAACGTAGTCACTTTTAACCTAGACGAATACTACCCAATGACAAAAGAAAGCGTGCATAGCTTTTATTATTTTATGCATGAGCACTTATTCAATCACATCGATTTAAAAACCGAAAACATAAACATCCCAGACGGACAAATCCCTACGGATGAATTACACCAATATTGCATAGATTACGAATTAAAAATAAAAGAATACGGAGGCTTAGACTTTCAGTTACTAGGAATTGGTAGAACAGGACATATTGGATTTAACGAACCCGGATCTCATTATAATTCGAGTACCAGAAGTATCACGTTGGACCACATGACTAGAGCGGATGCTGCCCCTAGCTTTTTAAGCATTGACAACGTGCCTAAAAAAGCAATTACCATGGGAATAGGTACTGTTAAAAACGCCAATCGCATTGTATTATTAGCTTGGGGAAACAACAAGGCATCCATCATAAAAAAAACGATAGAGGGCGACATTAGCTCCGACATCCCAGCTACTTACCTGCAAAAACATTCAAATACGACCTTTGTTCTAAACCATGAGGCGGCCGAAGACTTAACAAGAATTAAAACACCTTGGCTCGTAGGTCCTTGTATTTGGAATACAGAATTAACCAGTAAAGCTATTGTTTGGCTAAGTGATTTAACTCAAAAATCAATCTTAAAACTTACCGACAAGGACTATAACGAACATGGAATGTCTAGTTTACTGACAAACAAAGGAAGCAATGCTTACGACCTTAACATAACCATGTTTAATAAATTACAGCATACCATTACCGGCTGGCCAGGAGGAAAACCTGACTCGGACGATGCAAAAAGACCAGAAAGAACCTTCCCTGCAAAAAAGAAAATTTTAATCTTTAGCCCACACCCAGATGATGATATGATTTCTATGGGAGGTACTTTTGACAGATTGGTACAACAAGGACACGAAGTACATGTGGCCTATCAAACTTCTGGAAACATTGCAGTAAGTGACACCGATGCTTTAAAATTCGCCGAGGTTTTTAAAAGTATCGCTCCAGAAAACAACCAAGCAATTAATTTAATTAGCCTATTAAGCCATCAAAAAAGAAATACTGTAGATCATCCTTCTATCAGAAATTTAAAAGGTAAAATTAGAAAATCAGAATCCCTAGGTGCTACAAGATATTTAAATGTACCCGATACCAATGTACATTTCTTAAACCTTCCTTTTTACGAGACAGGTACCATTAAAAAAAATCCGATAGGGCCCAAAGACATTGCAATCATCAGTAATTTAATTACGAAAATTCAACCCCAGCAAATTTATGCAGCTGGAGACTTAACCGATCCACATGGCACTCATAAAACATGTTTGGATGCTATATTTGAAGCCTTAAAAATAGTAAAACCATTAGATTTCATGAATGATTGTTGGGTATGGTTATATCGTGGTGCATGGCATGAATGGGATACACATCAAATAGACATGGCGGTACCTATGAGTCCAGACCAAGTATTAAAAAAACGGCATGCTATTTTTTTCCACCAAACACAAAAAGACGAGGTGATGTTTCAAGGGGACGATACTCGAGAATTTTGGGTACGTGCTGAAGAGCGCAATACAGAAACCGCCCAAAAATATCACGCCTTAGGCCTGGCAGATTATGAAGCCATCGAAGCCTTTAAAAGACATTATTATTAATCGTTAATTTTTTAAATGAAAGCAATTCAAACATTTTTTTTGATGGTTCTTTTTAGCGGATTTTCTTTCGCTCAAACTGCAACGTCTGTCTATCTTATGCCTTGGCCACAATCTCTAGAAGTAGCCCAAGGTCATCTAAAAATAGTTCCAAATATTCAGCTTATAATCCCAAACGACAGCTCGGATAGAATCCAATTTTCAGCGACACAGTTTCTACGAAACCTAAGCAATAAAACGGGGGTCTTTATAACAAACGGTTTCCCATTAACCGTAGTAGACAATTCGAATACTAGTATTATAATTAAATATGACAGGATAGGAAAACTAGAAATTCATGAAGATGAGTCTTATCAAATTAGTTTTAAAAATAATCAAATAACGCTAACATCCGTTACAGATTTAGGGGCACTTCACGCGCTTGAAACACTCCTTCAATTAGTAAATAATAACGAATCATATTTCTATTCCCAAGAGGTTTCCATTCAGGATGAACCTAGGTTTACATGGAGAGGTTTAATGATAGATGTGGCACGTCATTTTCAACCAGTTGATGTAATTAAACGAAATTTACGAGGAATGGCATCTGTTAAAATGAATGTTTTTCATTGGCATTTAACAGACGACCAAGGATTTAGAATTGAATCTAAATTATATCCAAAACTACAGGAATTAGGCTCCGATGGCTTGTACTACACCCACGAACAAATTAAAGACATTGTAAAGTATGCGGATAACTTAGGGATTATGGTAATTCCAGAAATAGACATCCCTGGACATGCGACTGCCTTCCTTGCCGCCTACCCAGAATTAGCCAGTAAAAAACAAGACTATAGCATCGAAAGAAACGCCGGGATTTTTCACCCTACTTTAAATCCTATCAACCCTAAGACCTATGAAGTTTTAGATGGTTTATTTAGCGAAATAGCACCTCTTTTCACGAGTAAATACGTTCATATTGGAGGGGATGAAAACGAAGGAAAACATTGGGATGAAAACCCACTTATCCAAGCGTTTAAACTAAAACATGGCTTCAAAACAAACCATGATTTACAAACCTATTTTAATATAAAATTAGAAAAGATTCTAGCAAAATACGGTAAAAAAATCATGGGCTGGGAAGAAATCATGACCCCTAACATGCCAACATCTGCAATCATCCATTCTTGGAAAGGTGTGAATGAAGGAAAAAAACCATTAACCTCTTTAATCGAAGCTGCAAAAAAAGGATACCAAACCGTATTATCTAATGGGTTTTATATTGATTTGATGCAGCCCGTACAAGAACATTATGCTGTAAATCCACTTCCTAGTAATTTAGATTTAAGTCCTACAGAACGCAAACGGGTCTTAGGAGCAGAAGCGACTTTGTGGAGCGAATTAGCAACGCCCTTAACCATTGATTCTAGGATTTGGCCAAGAACAGCAGCCATTGCAGAACGTTTCTGGTCTTCAGAAAACAAACAAGATTTACAACATTTACAAGAGCGTCTACCGTATATAAGCGACCAATTAGAACAACTAGGATTGACACATAACTCCTACAAAAATGTACTATTTAGAAACATTACAAAATCGGAAAACATAGCACCACTACAAATCCTAAGTAAGGTTTGTGAACCCTTAAAAATATACACAAGAAACAAGGGAGGTACAGAATATCAATCCTACTCCCCTTTCACCTTATTTGCGGATGCTTGCACTCCAGATGCAACAGATGCTGTATTATTTAATCTTGCAGTGGAATTATTCCTAAAAAGCCCCACCGAAAACAACAAAAAAACCATTCTTAAGTGGTTGAAAAAATGGCAAGCCAACCACCTAGCATTTAAAAAACTCACCGTAAATCCACTGATAAAAAACATAACACCGCTTTCTAAAAACCTTGCCGTACTTTCAGAAATAACACAGCAAAAACTAACAGGCACAGCTGTAGACAGTAACACTATTAAAGCATTACTTAAGGCGGCTACAAAGGACATTCAAGATGTAGAGCTGACAGTAATCAGTTCTTTTACAAAACTATTATATTAAATTCCCCCAATTCAAGTCCCTAAATAATTTCTCTAAAGGTGTAGTAATCAAAATTACTACACCTTTTTATTTAAAACAACACTTATTTTAAGGGGCTTTAAGCCTGTTAGAACTCCAAATTAAAACACAAAAATGAAGTTCATTTTTTTAAATTGAACATTTTTTAATAAGGACGGGTTTCAAACTGTGGTACAAGCCAACTATTTTATATATTTGCACAACTTTATATATTATTATGAGCTATAAAAGAATTCTTTTAAAATTGAGTGGCGAGGCTTTAATGGGCGAACGTCAATATGGTATAGATCCAAAACGTCTTGCAGAATATGCAGACCAAATTAAAACCATCGTAGCTATGGGAACAGAAGTAGCTATTGTAATTGGAGGAGGTAATATATTTAGAGGAGTTGCAGGCGCCAGTAATGGAATGGACCGTGTCCAAGGAGATTATATGGGAATGTTAGCAACAGCTATTAACGGATTGGCTTTACAAAGCGCACTAGAAGACGCCGATGTACCAACACGTTTACAAACAGCTATTAAAATGGAGCAAGTAGCCGAACCTTTTATCAAAAGAAAAGCAGTGCGTCATTTAGAAAAAGGACGTGTCGTTATATTTGCAGGAGGAACAGGAAACCCTTATTTCACAACAGATACAGCAGCCGTATTAAGAGCTATTGAAATTGGTGCAGAAGTTATTTTAAAAGGAACACGTGTAGATGGTATTTACACCGCAGATCCTGAAAAAGACCCTACTGCAACCAAATATGACACCATCTCTTACAAAGATGTGATAAGAAAGGACTTAAAAGTAATGGATATGACAGCCTTCACTTTAAGCCAAGAAAACGAATTAAAAATAGTTGTATTTGACATGAACACCGATGGAAATCTTGAAAAAGTAGTTTCAGGAGAAAAAATTGGAACAATCGTTGATAAATAAAACTGTATTATTATATTTACACACATGAACGAAGATTTAAAATTCATTATAGACAGCGCTAAAGAATCTATGGACGACTCTATAGTCCATTTAGAAAAAGAATTTAGACGCATTAGAGCAGGAAAAGCAACTCCAGCTATGTTGGCAAGTGTAATGGTAGATTACTACGGTACACAAACACCATTGAGTCAAATAGCAAATGTAAGTACTATGGATGCACATACAATTACTGTGCAACCCTACGAAAAAAGCATGCTTCAAGAAGTTGAGCGCGGTGTAATGTTCGCAAATTTAGGATTCAACCCTATGAACAATGGTGATATCATCATTATTGCAGTACCACCACTTACAGAAGACAGACGTAAAGATTTGGCAAAACAAGCCAAAGCAGCCTCTGAAAAATCTAAAGTAAGCTTGCGTAACGACCGTAAGGAAGCCATGCAAGAAATTAAAGGAACCGACGTTTCTGAAGATGAAAAATCAAATGCGGAAGCTGATATAGAAAAACTAGTAAAAAGTTACTCCTTATCAATAGAAAAATTAGCTTCTGAAAAAGAAGTTGAAATAATGAAGGTATAACACTTTTATAACTCTAACTAAAAAGGCGTTGATTTAAAAATCAACGCCTTTTTAGTTATTTACATGCTTTATTTCGACTCCTAAAATCATTCCTCTTTGGAAACAATTTAGACTGTCATTTACGTGATTTTAAGTACTGTTTCTTGAGACCCTTTTCTTTTTAAATTCCTTCGGGATTAAAGAAAATCACGACCGTTCAGCTACTGCTGACAATTATAAGTTTATTATAACTCACAAAACTCGAATTAAAAGTCCTGTTTCCTGTCTCAAAGAGTCTTTTTTCAAAAACAATGCGCAACTCACATCTATCATCTAATATCTCAATACTATCTCACAAAACTCGAATTAAAAGTCCTGTTTCCTSTCTCAAAKAGTCTTTTTTCAAAACAATGCGCAACTCACTTCTATCATCTAACATCTCAATACTATCTCACAAAACYCGAATTAAAAGTCCTGTTTCCTATCTCAAAKAGTCTTTTTTCAAAACAATGCGCAACTCACATCTATCATCTAATATCTCACTACTATAATACTCTACTCCCCTCTTTTCTCCATCAATCTAGCCACGTATTTCCCTATCACATCGAACTCAAGATTCACTTCCGTACCTTCTTTAAAAGTATGGAAATTAGTATGTTCATGTGTGTAAGGAATAATAGCCACTTCAAACGTATTTCCAATAGAATTCACCACGGTCAAACTAGTTCCATTCACGGTAACTGAACCTTTTTCTATGGTAATATTTTCCGGTCCTTCTTCAAATTTAAAGGAGAAAAACCAACTACCATTTGCTTCTTTAACTCCGGTACAAATAGCGGTTTGATCCACATGACCTTGCACGATATGGCCATCCAAGCGCGCTCCTAAGATCATTGCACGCTCTAAATTAATTTTAGACCCGACTTTTACAGATTTAAAATTGGTTTTATCAATCGTCTCCTTAATAGCCGTTACCGTATATTCATCATCTTTTATATGAACAATCGTTAAACACACACCATTGTGAGCCACGCTTTGATCAATTTTTAGTTCGTCCGTAAAATCACATGAAACGGTCACATGGAGGTTATCACCCTCCCAAACTAAATTTTTAACGGTCCCCATACTCTCGATAATTCCTGTAAACATATTTTTATCAATTTTATTGATTACTTTTGTGTATCAAAAGTACAATAATAACGTTGATTAATGGAGAAAACAAACAAAATTAAAGTAGGAATTTCTATTGGAGATTTGAATGGAATTGGCCTAGAAATCATCCTAAAAACATTCGCTGACAAAAGGATGATGGACTTTTGCACCCCAATCATTTTTGCGTCTACAAAAGCCCTCGCAGCCTACAAGAAAAACATGCCTATAAATACGCCAGTCACAAGCGTAAAATCGGTATCACAATGCCAAGAAGGAAAAGTAAATGTGGTGAATCTTTGGAAAGAAGACATTGTAGTCACCCATGGAATTGCACATAAAAAAGCAGGTGAATACGCCTTTAAATCTCTAGAAGCTGCAACTACAGCACTAGCAGACAAGGAAATAGACGTGCTTGTAACAGCTCCTATAGATAAAGATAATATCCAAAGTGATGCCTTTAAATTCGCAGGACATACCGAATATTTAGAATCTAAACTAACAGGTGAAAGCTTGATGATTTTGATGACAGAAAAACTACGTGTTGGCTTAATAACTGGACATATTCCTATAGCTGAAATAGCGACGAGTATTACACCAGAACTGATTCAGAAAAAAGTGGACATCATGTACAAAACTTTGATCGAAGACTTTGGTATTAGACGCCCGAAAATTGCTATTTTAGGATTAAATCCCCATTGTGGTGACCATGGTGTAATAGGAAAGGAAGACGACGAAATAGTACGCCCAACAATCGCTGAAATTCAAAAAACAGGAAGATTAGTCTACGGACCTTATGCTGCAGATGGATTTTTCGGCTCCAATACTTATGAATCATTTGATGGAGTATTGGCCATGTACCACGACCAAGGCTTGGCGCCATTTAAAACATTATCCTTCGGAAACGGTGTAAACTATACTGCTGGACTCAGTGAGATTAGAACCTCACCAGATCATGGAACCGCATATGAAATAGCAGGAAAAAACTCGGCAGATACCAATTCATTTAAAACCGCTGTTTTCACTGCAATACAACTATTTAAAACAAGAACTGAGTATAAAACATTGTGTAAAAACGCCTTAAAATCAAAAAAACAGGTGTAAAACGTATATTTTTTAAAAACAGCGTACTAAAGTTTGAATAAATTCATATCTTTGCACGCTCAAATTGGTTTCTAATGAAAGCATTAAAAGAATTTGTGATTCCTTATTCAGGATTGAAAGAAGGAGAGCATCAATTTGAGTATCAAATTAATAAAGCGTTCTTTGATTTTTTTAATTATGAAGATTTTAACAACTGTGACATCACTGCTGCAGTAAAGTTTGTTAAAAAACCAACAATGTTCGAAATAGATTTCGACATTGCGGGGAGTATAAACGTTAATTGTGACGTGACAAACGAGTTATTTGATTTACCTATTGCAATAAAAATGCCTTTATTGGTGAAGTTTGGAGATGAGTATAATGATGATAATGATGATTTACTTATTTTACCCTATTCTGAATACCAATTAGACATTTCTCAATACCTTTATGAGATAATGGTATTGGCAATGCCGGTAAAAAGAGTGCACCCTGGAGTTGAGGACGGCACACTTAAATCTGATGTATTAGAACAATTAAATGCATATGATACTCGTAGGAGCAAATCACAGGAAAAAGAAGTAGAAGAAAACACAAATGTAGTTGACCCGAGGTGGGAAAAATTAAAGGAGATAATAACAGATAAAAATACAGATTAATGGCACATCCTAAAAGAAAAATCTCGAAACAGAGAAGAAATAAGAGAAGAACTCATTACAAAGCAACTGCAGCACAAATTGCTGTTGATCCAACAACTGGTGAAGCGCATTTATTTCACCGTGCACACTGGCACGAAGGTAAATTATACTACCGTGGTCAAATTGTAATTGACGCTGAAAATGTTGTTGAAGCATAGTCAATCAATACAAATATAAAAAAAGCTCTCATTACGAGAGCTTTTTTTATTTATTATGTATGCATAATGAATTATTGTGAGTTTTAGTAAACAGTCTAAAATAATTTTCATTACTTTGAACCTGATTTTCTGATTTTAAAGAGATAAATTATGACAAAAATTACAGCTGCTATCACAGCCGTGGGCAAATATATACCGGACTTTGTATTAAGTAACAAGGTTCTGGAAACAATGGTGGACACCAATGATGAATGGATTACATCTCGTACCGGAATCAAAGAACGTCGAATCTTAAAAGGAGAAGGAAAAGGTACCTCTTATCTAGCCATAAGAGCTGCACAAAACCTACTTGAGAAAAAAGGATTAGATCCTAAAGAAATAGAGTTAGTCATTGTTGCTACAGCAACTCGCGACATGCAAGCTGCTTCTACTGCAGCGTACACCGCTACAGAAATAGGCGCCGTAAATGCTTTTTCTTTTGATTTAGACTCTGCCTGTTCAAGTTTTTTATTCGGGATGTCTACCGCTGCTAAATTCATAGAATCTGGTCGCTACAAAAAAGTATTACTCATAGGTGCAGACAAAAACTCATCGATGATCGACTATAACGATCGTGCCACCTGTATTATTTTTGGAGACGGTGCTGGAGCTGTATTATTGGAACCCGACACCCAAGGGTATGGTATCCAAGACGAATACTTAAGATCTGATGGTGCAGGGCGAGAATTCTTACAAGTAAAAGCCGGAGGATCTGCTTTCCCTATTACTGAAGAAGCCATCGCAAAAGGAGAAACAACTGTTTTCCAAGACGGACAAACAGTCTTCAAAAATGCCGTATTTAATATGGCAGATGTATGCGAAAAAATATTAGAACGTAATAATTTAACCAATGAAGACGTTTCATGGTTAGCAGCACACCAAGCAAATAAGAGAATTATTGATGCCACAGCACGTCGCATTAAATTAGATCCAGCCAAGGTGATGATGAATATCGAAAACCATGGAAACACTACATCAGCCACATTACCAATGTTAATCGCTGATTATGAATCACAACTAAAAAAAGGAGACACGATTATTTTTGCTGCTTTTGGAGGAGGATTCAGCTGGGGATCTATTTATTTAAAATGGGCCTATAATTCTTAAGAAAAAACATACTACAGATCAAGTTTACTACGCTTGATCTGTAAAATAAAACTAATTATCAACTAAAACCTTTTAAGATGGATTTAAAAGAAATTCAAAATCTTATCAAATTTGTAGCAAAATCTGGAGCAAGCGAAGTAAAGCTTGAAATGGAAGATGTAAAAATTACGATAAGAACAGGATCAGGCAAAACTGAAACTACTATTTTACACCAAGCACCATTAGGTATTCCTCAAATGCCAATGGCAGTAGCCCCCGTTACTCCAGTTCCAACTGAAGCACCGGCAACAACTGAAGACAGTGATGAATCGTCGAAATACATTACCATCACCTCTCCCATTATTGGAACTTTTTACAGACGCCCATCCCCAGACAAACCTTTATTTGCAGAAGTTGGAGACAATGTGACTCCAGAATCGATCGTTTGTATTATCGAAGCAATGAAATTGTTCAACGAGATTGAATCTGAAGTAACAGGAAAAATCGTTAAAATTTTAGTGGAGGATTCTAGTCCAGTAGAATTTGGTCAACCATTATTCTTGGTAGATCCTTCATAGATTATTCACCTTAAAACAGCCTAGATAAAGTTTAAATTCATTTTATCCCTGTCTGTTTTAGCAAACAATTACTATTATGTTTAAAAAAATATTAATAGCCAATAGAGGTGAAATAGCTTTACGTATTATCAGAACCTGTAAAGAAATGGGCATCAAATCCGTGGCGGTATACTCCACTGTAGATGCAGATAGCTTACATGTTCGTTTTGCAGATGAAGCCGTATGTATTGGACCTGCCCCAAGCAATGAATCCTATTTGAAAATGTCAAATATTATTGCCGCCGCAGAAATCACCAATGCCGATGCCATTCACCCAGGTTATGGTTTTTTAGCCGAGAACTCAAAGTTTTCAAAACTTTGTGAAGATCACGGTATCAAATTTATTGGAGCAACCGCAGACATGATTGACCGTATGGGAGACAAAGCCTCTGCACGTGAAACCATGAAATCTGCCGGCGTACCTATTATTCCAGGATCTGACGGATTGTTAGCAACTGTAGAAGACGCATTAGCCTTAGCGGACGAAATGCACTACCCCGTAATGTTAAAAGCCTCTGCTGGAGGTGGAGGAAAAGGAATGCGTGCCGTTTGGAAAAAAGAAAATTTAGTAGAACTATGGGATGCCGCTCGTCAAGAAGCAAAAGCTTGCTTTGGAAATGACGACATGTACATGGAGAAACTGATTCAAGAACCACGTCATATTGAAATTCAAATCATTGGCGATGCTGATGGTAAAGCCTGTCATTTATCGGAACGTGATTGTTCGATACAACGTCGTCATCAAAAACTAACCGAGGAAGCTCCGTCTCCTTTTATGACTACAGCTTTGCGTAAAAAAATGGGAGAAGCTGCCGTAAAAGCAGCTGAATTCATAAAATATGAAGGTGCTGGAACTGTCGAATTTTTAGTCGATAAGAACCGTAACTTCTACTTTATGGAAATGAATACTCGTATTCAAGTAGAACACCCTATTACAGAACAAGTCATAGATTATGATTTGATAGAAGAACAAATTAAAGTCGCTGCTGGTATTAGAATTTCAGGTAAAAATTACTTACCTAAACTACATTCTATTGAATGTAGAATTAATGCAGAGGACCCATTTAACGATTTCAGACCTTCACCTGGTAAAATCACAACCCTACATACTCCTGGTGGACACGGAGTACGTATAGATACTCATGTCTATTCTGGGTATACAATTCCACCTAACTACGATTCTATGATTGCAAAACTAATTGTAACCGCTCAAACAAGAGAGGCTGCTATTAGCAAAATGAAACGTGCATTGGACGAATTTATCATTGAAGGAGTTAAAACTACCATCCCCTTTCACAGGCAACTAATGGAACATCCAGATTATGTGGCTGGTAATTACACTACCAAATTTATGGAAGATTTCGAATTGAAACCTTTGAAAGCATAACGTAAATAATTATTAAATAAAAATAGCGAATATGATTCTTCATATTCGCTATTTTTTTATATTTACTTTTTAATTAAACGTAATGAAAGACAAAAAACTCCATATAGACGGTATCGATAAGATCATCTTAAAACGACTCATGAACGATGCTAGAACTCCTATTCTTGGAATTGCTCGAGAAATAGGAATTTCTGGAGCTGCCATCCATCAACGTCTAAAAAAAATGGAAGCATCTGGATTACTAGCAGGCTCTAAATTTATCATCAACCCAAAAGCATTAGGCTATACAACATTAGCTTATGTAGGGATTTTCTTAGATGCTGCCAGTAAATATTCTTCTGCCATCAATCGATTAAAAGAAATCCCAGAGGTTATTGAGAGTCACTATACCACCGGAAACTATGCCATTTTTATTAAGATCCTCTGTAGGGACAATGAGCATTTGATGACCCTTCTAAATAAGGACATCCAATCCATCAAAGGAGTCGCACGGACAGAAACATTTATTTCTTTGGATCAACAGATTGATCGACAGATTGAATTGTAATTGTTAGTTGTTAGTTTAAAAAACTAACGTTTTAGATACTAAGATCCTAACACAAAAACAAAATCTCAACAATTTAGCTATGGTATCTTTTTCCGTTTTTACGAATACTTATTTGTTCATTTTTTTTGATAAAACCAAAATGGTTTTGTTGTTTTAGCCTGATTTAAATCAACCTAAAACAACAAAACCATTTAATATATTATAGTACAGAGGTCGTTAATTAATCTCTATTCCCTAGAATTCGCAGCCCCCAATACAACAGCATTGCTAAAGAAGCCAACGCTGCAACTAAATAGGTGCGTGCTGCCCATTTTAAGGCGTCCTGTGCCCCGTCCTGCTCTTCTTCGGTAAGCATGTTGTTTGTTTTTAACCAAGCCAAAGCACGGTTACTTGCGTCGTATTCCACAGGCAAAGTGATAAAGCTAAAAATGGTAGCGACTGCCATCATTCCCAATCCAACCAACGCAATTATAAACCCGATTCCAGATTCTCCGGAGGCGGCTCCTAAAACGATACCCCCAATCACTAACCACTGTGAGAATTTAGAAGAAATGTTAACCGCAGGCACCAATTTAGATCGCAAACCTAACCATTGATAAGCCTCGGCATGCTGTAAAGCGTGTCCAACCTCATGTGAAGCAACAGCAGCTGCCGCCGCATTTCTTTCATGATAGACCGATTCACTTAAATTCACCGTTTTATTCCCTGGATTGTAATGATCTGTCAACTGTCCTGCAACAGAAATAACTTGAACATCGGAAATTCCGTTATCGCTCAACATTTTTTCTGCAATTTCACGACCACTCATTCCATTACGTAACTGAATTTTCGAGTATTTTTTAAATTTATTCTTCAATTGCCTACCTACAAGCCAACTTATCAAAGAAATTGCTCCTATGAGTACATAAAATCCCATCATAATAATCTATTTTTAGTAAATATAAATATAAAACCGAATAGTTTAGTAATTTTACATCATAAATTATTCCAAAAATAACACGTAGAACACAACATGGAAAGATTCCCACATATATTACTAATTTACACAGGAGGTACCATAGGAATGGTAAAAGATTTCAAAACTGGAGCATTAAAAACCTTCGATTTCGATAAATTAATCAAACATATTCCAGAAATAAATCACTTAAATTGTACCATAGATAGTTACTCTTTTGACGCTCCAATGGACTCTTCTAACATGAATCCGTCCGCATGGAAATTTATCGCAGAAATAATAGAGGAACGCTATGATGATTTCGATGGTTTTGTAGTCCTTCATGGCTCAGATACGATGTCATACACAGCCTCCGCATTAAGTTTTATGTTTGAAAACCTTCGAAAACCGGTAATTTTTACAGGTTCGCAGTTACCCATCGGAGATCTCCGAACAGATGCCAAGGAAAATTTAATCACGTCCATAGAGATTGCTTCTTGCGTTAAAAACGACAAACCCGTAATTTCAGAAGTGTGTTTGTATTTTGAATATAAACTATACAGAGCGAACAGAACTACGAAGATAAATGCAGAACAATTTGAGGCATTTGCATCTCCAAATTACCCTCCACTAGCAGAGAGCGGAGTGCACTTAAAATTCAACACACCAATACTTTACAAACCTACAAACACCTCTCCCCTACGCATTCACAAAAAACTAAACAACAACATTGTACTCTTAAAACTATTCCCTGGAATTACACAAAAAGTGGTAGAAACCATGTTAAATATCCCAGGAAATAAAGGGGTCATTTTAGAGACTTACGGGTCTGGAAACGCACCGACCGAACCTTGGTTTATAAATGCCCTACGGAAAATTATACAACAAGGAATTCCTGTTGTAAATGTAAGTCAATGTTCTGGTGGCAGTGTGATTATGGGCGTATACGAAACAAGTGTAGACCTTCAAAATATCGGAATAATCAGTGGAAATGACATCACAACGGAGTCTGCCTTAGCAAAATTAATGTATTTAATTGGCGAAGGGTATAATTTAACAAGCATTAAAAAATGGTTTGAAACACCTATAAGAGGAGAAATTTCAGAAATACCCGTATAAATACAGCACTATAACACAAGTGATTAACAAGAATTAGGTATTGCGCTTGGAAAAACAAACGAGTTATAAGATTTTTGAAAATTGAAATTTATTATTACATTTCTTGATTTTTAAGGTTGTTAAAATTTTCACAACTCAACATTTTTTTGTTACTTGCCAATCACAAGGCGAGAATATTTCGGTCTTGATTGTGAAACTCAATGGAGAGGTGGCCGAGTGGCTTAAGGCGCACGCCTGGAAAGCGTGTATATGGGAAACTGTATCGGGGGTTCGAATCCCTTCCTCTCCGCCAGAATAGAATTTAATAAAAATAGAGTATATTTAACCAGTAAACAATTTAATAAATTAACTATTACACGATGAAAAGAGTATTTACTATCCTTGCAATAACAGGACTAATGTTATTCGGAGCAGCACCTAAGGCGGTGGCTCAAGAAGCAGCTAAAACTGAGCAGGTTGCAGATGCAGCTGAAACTAAAACCTTTCACCAAGAGTTGAAACAACGATTTATCGAAGGTGGACCGTTTTTTATGGGAATTGTATTGGTTACCTTAATCTTAGGGTTGGCAGTTGCAATTGAAAGAATTATTTATTTGAACATGGCATCTACAAACACTAAGAAATTAGTAACTAAAGTAGAAGACGCATTAGCATCAGGAGGTGTTGACGCAGCTAAAGATGTATGTAGAAACACAAAAGGACCTGTGGCTTCTATATTTTATCAGGGATTGACCAGAATGGACGAAGGTGTAGACGCAGCTGAAAAAGCAGTTGTTGGATACGGAGGAGTTCAAATGGGGCTTTTAGAGAAAAACATTTCTTGGTTAGGATTGTTTATCGCATTAGCACCAATGTTAGGTTTCATGGGAACAGTAATTGGTATGATTGGAGCATTTGACTCGATTCAAGCAGCAGGAGATATTTCTCCAACAGTTGTAGCCGGTGGTATTAAAGTAGCACTTTTAACAACAGTATTTGGACTAGTAGTAGCAATTATTCTTCAAATCTTTTTCAATTATATCGTATCAAAGATCGATAATATTGTAAACGACATGGAAGAAGCATCAATTACATTAATCGACCTTTTAGTAAAACACACAAAATAAGAACATTATGAATAAAAGAACCTCAGGAATTATAACAGCTATTGCAGGTGTTATTGCTCTGATTGGATTCTACTTCTTCGTTCGAATTTTGATGGAGGGAGATGAGACAATTGAGACAGATGCAGCTGTACAAGCTGCCATTGTAGACCCGTTTATTAGCTTTTCTTTATGGACTTTAGGGCTTATTGCTTTAGTAACTGTAGTTATGTCCTTAGTTAGTTTGGTATTGAACCCTACAGCTCTTAAAAAAGCACTTATTGCAATAGTAGCGATGGGAATTATATTCTTCATTTCTTATTCTATGGCAAACGGAGATGCAGTATTAGACACATTTGGAACAGAATTAGAAGGTGGTGCAGCAGGAAGCATTTCAAAACTATCAGGAACCGGAATTTGGTTCTCAATTATCTTAGGAGCAATTGGATTGTTAGGTTTTGCAGTTGATACCGTTAAATCATTAATAAAATAATTTATTATGGCAAGAAGAGAATTACCAGAAATTAATGCCGGTTCAATGGCTGACATTGCGTTCTTGCTTTTAATATTTTTCCTTGTAACTACTACAATGAATGTTGATTCAGGAATTTCTCGTAAATTACCTGAACCACAAGCAGCAGATTACGTACCACCTGTTATTAAACAGAAAAACGTATTTGATATTGTAGTAAATCGTAACAATCAACTATTAATTGAAGGAACTGACTTTATTAAAGTTCGTGAACTTAAGGAATTAGTTATTGCGTTTATCGACAATGGAGGAGGAACTGGAAATCCAATGGATGGACAGCCTGCTGCAGAGTGCGATTGGTGTAACGGTGCAAAAGATGAAGCTTCATCTGATCACCCGAACAAAGCAATTATCCAGTTACAGAGTGATCGTGGTACTTCATATGGAATGTATATCTCCGTTCAAAACGAGATAGAAGCTGCATATGTTGCTTTACGTAATACCTATTGTCTAAAAAAGTATCGCACTAGCTATACTCAATTGCAAAAGGATATGAAAGACGCTCAAGGAAAGGCAGCGAAAGCAGCTATTAAAGTAAAGATCGATAACGCTAAGAAGCATTATCCACAGATTATCGCTGAACCAGAACCTATTAAATAAACCAATATTATGAGTAAATTTAGAAAGAAGAAAAAAGGCCTTCCAGCCATTTCTACGGCATCGTTACCAGATATTGTATTTATGTTATTGTTCTTTTTTATGGTAACAACAGTAATGCGTGAGACTGAATTAAAAATCAATAATCCCGTATTACCAGCAGCTACCGAAGTAAAAAAACTTGAGCATAAAAGTTTAGTAAGTTCGATTTATGTAGGATCGTCTAAGAACAAGAATATTACTGGAGATAAAATCCAAGTAAATGATAAAATTATCAATTATACCGAAGTGCAAGCTTTTATCTTATCTGAAAGAGCGGAACGTAAAGAGGAAGAAGTTCCTTATATGACGACCTCTATCAAAGCAGATAAACATTCGAACGTAGGTACTATATTAGATATTAAAGAACAATTACGTGAAATTCAAGCATTAAAAATTAGTTTCTCTGTTACCAAAGGTGACGTGACAAAGAATTTTTAATCTCACATTGTTTGTACAATTTAAAAGGCGATCACTCAGTGATCGCCTTTTTTTATATACTACATTGTGTTTTTTAAATGAATACTTCAAATGTTACTGCTATGAAAAATTGGATACTCTTATTGCTACTCGTAAATGGCTTGACTACATATTGCCAAGAAATACACACAGACAGTATTAATCCACATTATTTAGAAGATCAACTCTATACAAGCATCACGTATAATATTCTTAATAACAAACCGAATGGGGTAAAACAAAACGGGTTCTCTGGAGGGTTTTCCATTGGTTTTATAAAGGACATCCCTTTTAATACACGACGTAACTTTGGAATTGCACTCGGGATTGGGTATAATTACAATGCCTACATTCAAAACATTAAATTTACCGAAACAAACAACACCGTCACCACAACCATCGCAACTAATTTTAGAAGCAACAGGTATGCTGTAAACGCCATAGAGTTTCCTCTAGAAATAAGATGGAGAACCTCCACTCCTAGCGATTATAAATTTACAAGGATATATGTAGGAGGGAAAATAGGATATGCCTTTCATACACGTAGTAAATTAAGTGATGACAATGGACTTGTAAAAACAAAAAATATCGCTGCTTTTAATAAACTCCACTATGGCCTTACCGCAGCCATAGGTTATAGCACCTTTAATTTTTATATCTATTACGGACTCAAGCCTATGTTTAAAGGCCTCTCTATCGGAGAAGAAACACTCGAAGTCTCAGAAATTCAAATAGGATTTAAATTTTACATATTGTAAATTACATACATCAAGGACTGTCCAAAAACCCCAATTATATACCCTAAAAACACTTCCTTAATCGTATGTGTTTTTAAATACAAGCGCGCAGACATCATGAGCCCTCCAAGTGCAATTAATACGGCAATAGGCACGAGTAGGTTTAAAGCATAATAATAGCTTAAACATATCATAAAAGCTGTCAATCCTCCAATTGCAACAGCATGTAAACTTATTTTTATTTGAAGCATTAATAACAGATAGCTCAAAACTAAGGCGACTGCATAACCAAAGAAGAACACCGTAAGACCTTCCACCGCTCCAACCTTGGATAACATATTTCCAATACTCACAGCAATCCCCAAAAACATCACTAACGGAAATTTTCTTTCCTCCACTGATTTCAGAAAAAAGGTATGAATTAATGCTGTTTTTTTTAACATACCAAGCAATAATATTGGGAGTAGATAAGTCCCCCCAAAAACAACAATAAATATAAGATACACCTGGTCTTTGGGCACAAAAGAAGGTAAGAATATAAAATACAAAATAGTCCCCAATATTGGAAAAACAATAGGGTTCATTACATAAGACAACCGTTTAAACACACCTCTCATATTATATTTTCTTACGTAAACGAGCCACAGGAATGTCCAACTGTTCTCTATATTTAGCAATAGTTCTTCTGGCAATAGGATAACCTCTATCTTTTAATGCAGCTGCTAACTTATCGTCCGTAAGCGGTTTCTTTTTGCTTTCTTCTGTGATTATAGTCTCCAATATTTTTTTAATCTCACGGGTACTTACATCCTCTCCTTGATCATTTTTCATAGACTCGGAAAAGAATTCTTTAATTAACTTCGTACCATATGGAGTGGCTACATATTTACTATTAGCCACACGAGATACCGTGGAAACATCCATTCCGATAACCTCTGCGATGTCCTTTAAAATCATCGGTTTTAATTTGCGTTCATCCCCCGATAAAAAGTATGCACGTTGATGTTGCATAATCGCGTTCATGTTTAATAACAATGTTTGTTGACGTTGTTTAATCGCTTCAATAAACCATTTGGCAGCATCCAACTTTTGTTTGATAAACTGAACCGCATCTTTTTGAGATTTGGTCGCTTCTTTGGCGTTTTTATAGCCAAGCATCATATTATTATACTCCCCAGAAACGTGTAATTCAGGTGCGTTTCTAGAATTTAAGACCAGTTCTAATTCATCTTCTACAATTCGGATGGTAAAATCTGGTACAATTTGCTCTGCTATTTTATTAGCTCCCACATACGCACCACCTGGTTTTGGATTTAATTTTTCGATTTCAGAAATAGCCTCCCTTAATTGCTCCTCATCAATATCAAATTTATTCAATAATTTCTTATAGTGTTTCTTCGCGAAATGCTCAAATGATTGTTCCATAATAGCAATGGCCATCAACCTAGACTTAGTTTCTTTTTTTCTTTTTAATTGAATTAATAAACAGTCTTTTAGGGATTGTGCACCCACCCCTGCAGGGTCCAGGCGCTGGACTATTTGCAACATACGCTTCACTTCTTCTTCTTCCGTGAAAATATTTTGAGTAAATGCTAAATCATCCAATACGTCTACAATTGCTCTTCTCAAGTACCCACTATCATCAATACTACCCACTAAAAATTCTGCTATAATGGACTCTTGTTCCGTTAAGCTCACTGTACGCAATTGATTTTTTAAATGTTGATTAAAAGAAATTCCTGCAGCATAAGGAATTTGTCGATCCTCATCATCGGCCGAATAATTATTCGCTTGCGTTTTATAGTTAGGAATCTCATCGTCACTTAAATACTCATCTATATTTATATCTTCTGCATCTATCTTTTCTGTACCTTCATCATAATCATCTTGTTGAAATTCATCAAATTCATCAAACTCATCCTGATCTTCCGAGCCACTATCTAGGGCTGGATTCTCCTCCAGTTCCTGTTTGATTCGCTGTTCAAAAGCCTGTGTAGGCAACTGAATCAACTTCATCAACTGGATCTGCTGTGGTGATAATTTTTGTAATAACTTAAAATTTAAACTTTGCTTTAACATATTCAAATATAATAAAAGTACCGTTGGAAATGAACAAAAAAAAAGAGAAAAACACAATTGTCTTTCTCTTTTTATCTATTTTAATCTTTTAATTTTAGAAATCCGCATTCTGAGGAGTCCTAGGAAAAGGAATTACATCCCTAATATTAGACATCCCTGTTACAAACAATACAAGTCGTTCAAACCCAAGTCCAAACCCACTATGCACCGCCGTTCCAAATTTACGCGTATCTAAATACCACCATAATTCTTTCTCGTCTATGTCTAGTGCTTTCATTTTTTCTAGTAAAACGTCCAAGCGTTCTTCACGCTGAGACCCACCAACTATTTCCCCAATTCCTGGAAATAAAATATCCATGGCTCTTACCGTTTTCCCGTCCTCATTCAAACGCATATAAAATGCTTTGATTGTTGCTGGATAATCAAACAAGATCACTGGACATTTAAAGTGTTTTTCCACTAAAAATCGTTCGTGCTCACTTTGTAAGTCTACGCCCCATTCTGTAATTGGAAATTGGAATTTTTTCTTTTTATTAGGCTTACAATTTCTTAAAATCTCATAAGCTTCTGTATAAGAAACCCTTTTAAAATTGTTCTCCGTAATAAATTGTAATTTTTCTCTCAAAGGCATGTCACTACGTTGTGCCTGTGGCTTAGATTTTTCCTCTTGCAACAAACGGTCTTCCAAGAATTTTAAATCATCCTTACAATGCTCTAACACATAAGAAATAACCGACTTTATAAAATCTTCACCTAGGTCCATATTATCATCCAAATCATTGAAGGCCACTTCTGGTTCAATCATCCAAAATTCTGCCAAGTGGCGTGTTGTATTGGAATTTTCAGCTCTAAAAGTAGGTCCAAAGGTATACACTTTTCCTAAAGCCATTGCATAGGTCTCTGCCTCTAACTGCCCTGAAACCGTTAAATTGGTTTCCTTTCCAAAAAAGTCCTTAGAATAATCGATAGAACCGTCTTCCTTTAAAGGCGCCTTATTGGCTTCAAAAGTCGTTACTTTAAACATCTCCCCTGCTCCTTCTGCATCAGATCCTGTAACCAAAGGTGCATGAAAATTATAAAAACCATTTTCGTTAAAGTATTTGTGCACTGCAAAAGATAATGCAGAACGCAAACGCATTACAGCACTAAACGTATTGGTACGAATTCGTAAATGGGCATTTTCTCTTAAAAATTCTAAACTGTGCTTTTTAGGTTGAATTGGATATTCATCCGCGTTCGAATCTCCTAAAATTTCTAATTTAGTTACCGCAATCTCCACTTTTTGCCCTTTCCCTTGACTTTCAATTAAGGTACCAGTAATTGCAACAGCAGCTCCCGTAGAAATGCGCTTTAAAATAGCTTCATCCGTATTCTCAAAATCTACTACACATTGTATATTATTAATTGTAGACCCATCATTCACTGCAATAAAACGATTGCTTCTAAAAGTTCTAACCCATCCTTTTAAATATACTTCCTGTAAAATCTTGTCTGAACTCAAAAGTTCTGAAACGGTACTTCTCATTGTATTGGTTTTTATGAACGGCAAATATAAGAATTGCACGTTATTTTTAAAATTTATTCTTCATT
>NVRM01000140.1 GCA_002400885.1 Flavobacteriaceae bacterium | reverse complement strand
AGTTGGGACAATCTAGGGCAAATCCCTTCTGTATTCAGAAAAATAGGAATTAAACTTGAGCGACGAAATGATGATATTTATATTCCAGCACAGGAATCTTACGAGATTACTAGCTATATAGATGGATCTGTTTTAACCATTGCAGATGCTCCATGGCCAGGATTTACTCCTGATTTATTGAGTATTATTTTAGTGGTGGCGACTCAGGCAAAAGGAACCGTATTGATTCATCAGAAAATGTTCGAAAGTCGTTTGTTTTTTGTAGATAAATTGATAGACATGGGAGCCAAAGTAATCCTTTGTGATCCACACCGTGCCACTATTATTGGACACGACTTCCAATCCATTCTTAAAGCCACTACCATGACTTCACCTGACATTAGAGCAGGTATTTCGTTATTAATTGCCGCTTTGTCTGCAAAAGGAACCAGTATTATTCATAATATTGAGCAGATAGACAGAGGGTATCAAAACATTGATGAGCGATTACGCGCTATTGGGGCGAAAATCGAACGAATTAACTAAATAATTACACACATTTTTTTGAGAACTGTCAATGACAGTTTGACACAAATTCACAATTGGCAGTACTTTTGTATTGTTAATTGTGAAATATAATGAGCAGATAAATTATGGCTGAAAATAAAGACACTAAGGACGAACAAATCGTAAATGAAAATGAAGCGGGGACTAGTGAAAGTACTGAGAATACTGAAAATGTAGAAGGTACAGAAAATACAGAAAAGCAAGAAGAACTTAGCGTAGAAGAGCAGTTAACTGCTGACTTAGCGAAAGAAAAAGATAAATTTTTACGCTTATTTGCTGAATTTGAAAACTATAAAAGAAGAACTTCTAAGGAGCGTATTGAATTATATGCATCTGCCAATAAGGAGTTGATGACTGTTTTATTACCTGTGTTAGATGATTTTGACAGAGGGATAAATGAAATTAAGAAAGCAGGAGAGGACAGTGAATTGTTCAAAGGAATGGAATTAATTCAAGGAAAGCTACAATCAACACTAGAACAAAAAGGTTTGTCTAAAGTGGAGATTAAGGCTGGTGATACTTTTGATGCAGATATTCACGAAGCTATTACACAAATTCCTGCACCTTCTAAGAAGATGAAAGGAAAAGTTATAGATGTAATCGAACAAGGATATCAACTAGGGTCACGTATTATCAGATTTCCTAAAGTAGTGATTGGACAATAATCAATTAGACATGAAAAAAGATTATTACGAAATATTAGGCGTTTCAAAAAACGCAACTGCAGCTGAAATTAAAAAAGCTTACCGTAAAAAAGCAATTCAGTATCATCCTGATAAAAATCCGGATAATAAATCTGCGGAAGATAAATTCAAAGAATCGGCAGAGGCTTATGAAATATTAAGTGACGGTAATAAAAAAGCAAAATACGACCAGTATGGACATGCTGCTTTTGATGGAAATCAAGGTGGATTTGGTGGCCGTGGTGGTATGGATATGGATGATATCTTTAGCCAATTTGGTGATATCTTCGGTGGCGGAGGCTTCGGAGGTGGAGGTTTCGGAGGAGGCTTTGGAGGCGGACGTTCTGCTCGTGTAAAAGGGAGCAATATGCGTATTCGTGTAAAATTGTCTTTGGAAGATATCGCAAACGGTGTTGAGAAAAAAGTAAAGGTAAAACGTAAAGTTCAGGCGGATGACGCTGAATTTTCTACCTGTGGTACCTGTAAAGGTAGCGGACAGGTAATGCGTGTTACCAATACTATTTTAGGCCGCATGCAATCGGCTTCTACTTGTCCTACTTGTCAAGGAGCAGGGCAATCATTGAGTAACAGGCCTAAAGGGGCTGACTCCAATGGAATGCTTACAAAAGAAGAAACAGTTTCTATAAACATACCTGCAGGGGTAACAGAAGGCGTACAACTTAAGGTGGCTGGAAAAGGAAACGAAGCTCCAGGTAAAAATTCTATTGCGGGTGATTTATTAGTCTTAATAGAAGAGAAGGAGCACGGAACACTAAAGAGAGAAGGAACCAATTTACATTTTGATTTATACATCAATTTTTCAGAAGCCGTTTTAGGAGCCAAGAAAAATATTGATACTGTTTCTGGAAAAGTAAAAATTCCAATCGAAGCGGGTACGCAATCAGGAAAAATTTTAAGGTTAAAAGGAAAAGGATTACCAAGTATTGAACATTATGGTACAGGTGATTTATTAGTCCATGTAAATGTATGGACTCCTCAAGAACTTACAAAAGAACAAAAAACCTTTTTTGAAGAACAGGTAGATGATGAGAATTTCAAACCATCTCCTTCATTATCAGAGAAGTCATTTTTTGAAAAGGTAAAAGATATGTTTTCTTAAAAATATATTGAAAAGGACATATACTAATAAGAATATTAATGGTATATTTGACTGTTGCTAGCTTCTAGCTAGCAATAACTTTTTCTTTTTCATAGCAATTTTCCCACTTAGAATTTTTTTAAGTGGGTTTTTTTATAAAAAAAATTAACACAATTTTCTGAAATTTTTTGTGCTTATTCTTGTGGGATACGAGATATAAGTATATATTTGCGGTGTTGTTAACTTCTATGTTAATAACACTTTTTCTTTTTCATAGCAATTTTCCCACTTAGAATTTTTTTTAAGTGGGTTTTTTTATGCCTCTTGGTTTTGTCCGGAATGAATTCGAGATCAAGAGGAAGGAACGCATTCATATTTTGAAGCTGTTTTTTAGAAAAATCACACGCCATTATTACGGGGCAAGTACAAAATTTTTGGGCTAGGTCTAAATTCCAGACAATCTATATAGGAAAAGCTCAATATTTTTAACAGCTATAAAACTCCGCTCTATATACTTTTATTTTCTCTTAAATGATTCAGCGGCGGTATTTGAGCTTCTATTTCCGAAATAGTTCACGATGGTTCGTAATTCAATTGAAAGGGCTTAAAACGCTATTAAAAGCTTTAAAACCCAACTCCTCTATAGATCTTTATACCAATGTGCTGATTTTGTCAATCCAATACCCGTAATTAGGTTTTAATGGACCATGATTTTTAATCTTTGTGGTTATTTATAAGATTTCTCTGTAGCTGGATGATTTTCAATTAGTATGTCAGCTCTTTCTTTTTTATGATCCGTATTTTTCATCGATTTATATAAAGAACATATCTAAGGCTAGCGAATAGCTACTTTGTACTGTCTCCATTAGATAATAAAGAGGACCTATACTTCCTAAGTATTATTTCAAATTACAAGTGAGTCTTCTCTTTTTTTAGGATAAAATTAGCGTTCAAGGCTGTCTATATTCTCTCAAATTTTGAATCTAAGTTCAATTAAAAATATATTCCACACTTTCCTATTATTTATCCATATAAAACAATACTTTTGCAGCCAAGCAGACCATCTTATCGCTTTTGAAAAAAAGAGGAAAGTCCGGACACCATAGAGTAGCATAGCGGGTAACACCCGTCCGGCGTAAGTCGAGGACAAGTGCAACAGAAAGCAAGTACAGTTCGGCTGTAGTGAAACCAGGTAAACTCTATGCGGTGCAATACCACGTATATTGGAAACTGAGAGCGACTCGCTCGATTCCAAGGGGTAGGTAGTTAAAATTGTATAGTAATATATAATGTAGATAAATGATAGGAACCTTTTACTAGTAAAAGGGACAGAATCCGGCTTATCGGTCTGCTTTTTTCTTTATTTTTATTGATAATTAGTTAATGAGAAGCGTATTTGAACGTCTATTATTAGTGATTAAAAATTATAGCGCATAAAAAGTGCACAATTCACACAAATTCGATGGATTCCATAAAAATCTTTTAAATTATGGGACTATTTCGTAATTTTGTAAGACTTAACAAAAACAAGATACATTATGGCATTTGATATTGATATGATAAAAGATGTTTACGACAGAATGGCGGAGCGTGTAGATGCTGCCCGTGAAAAAGTTGGTAAACCGTTAACCTTAGCAGAAAAAATATTATACAATCACTTATGGGATGGGACGGCAAAGTCGGCTTATACTAGGGGTAAAGATTATGTGGATTTTGCACCGGATAGGATAGCTTGTCAAGATGCGACAGCACAAATGGCCTTGTTACAATTTATGCAAGCAGGAAAGAATCAGGTTGCAGTACCTACTACAGTCCATTGTGATCATTTAATTCAAGCAAAACAAGGAGCAGGTATAGATTTACCTTTTGCAAATAAAACGTCTGCAGAGGTATTTGACTTTTTAGCTGCTGTTTCAAATAAATACGGTATCGGATTTTGGAAACCAGGAGCAGGTATTATTCACCAAGTTGTATTGGAAAATTACGCATTTCCTGGAGGAATGATGATAGGAACGGATTCTCATACCGTAAATGCGGGAGGATTAGGAATGGTTGCTATTGGTGTTGGAGGAGCAGATGCAGTAGATGTAATGGCAGGAATGCCTTGGGAATTAAAATTCCCAAAATTAATAGGGGTGAAGCTTACCGGTAAACTTAGCGGATGGACAGCGCCTAAAGATGTAATTTTAAAAGTAGCTGGAATTCTGACCGCAAAGGGAGGAACTGGTGCTATTGTGGAATATTTTGGAGAAGGAGCCATTTCTATGTCTTGTACAGGAAAAGGAACTATTTGTAATATGGGAGCAGAAGTTGGAGCAACGACTTCTACTTTTGGTTATGATGCATCTATGGAACGTTATTTACGTGCTACGGATAGATCTGATGTTGCAGATGCGGCCAATAAAGTAAAAGATTATTTAACAGGAGATCCTGAAGTATATGCAAATCCAGAAAAATATTTTGATGAATTAATTGAAATTAATTTAGACGAACTAGGCCCACATATAAATGGTCCGTTTTCACCAGATTTAGCTACAGAAGTTGGAAGCATGCATGATAAAGCTGTTAAAAATGGATGGCCTTTGGAGGTAGAATGGGGATTGATTGGCTCATGTACAAACTCTTCGTATGAAGATTTATCAAGAGCAGCGTCTATTGCAAAACAAGCGGTAGATAAAGGATTGGTTTCTAAAGCTGAATTTGGAATCAACCCAGGTTCGGAACAAGTACGTTATACAGCAGACCGTGATGGACTGATCAAAATATTTGAAGATTTAAACGCTAAAATATTCACGAATGCTTGTGGACCTTGTATTGGTCAATGGGCGAGAGAAGGTGCAGATAAAGGAAAGAAAAACTCAATCATTCATTCCTTTAATCGTAACTTTAGTAAAAGAGCCGATGGAAATCCTAACACACACGCTTTTGTTGCATCGCCTGAGATGGTTGCAGCGGTCGCTATTTCTGGACGTTTGGACTTTAATCCAATGACGGACACCTTGACCAACAGTAAAGGAGAGCAAGTGAAGTTTGACGAGCCTACTGGTTTTGAATTACCTCCGAATGGTTTTGAAGTAAAAGATGCTGGATTTGTGGCACCTATGGCTGATGGAAGCGGTATTGTTGTAACCGTTTCGGAAACTTCGGAAAGATTGCAATTACTTACACCATTTACGCCTTTAGGATCAGATATTTCTGGAGCTAAATTATTGATTAAGGCAAAAGGTAAATGTACTACGGATCATATATCTATGGCAGGACCTTGGTTAAAATACCGTGGACATTTAGATAATATTTCTAATAACTGTTTGATTGGTGCTGTGAATTTCTTTAACGAAAAAACAGATACCATTAAAAATCAATTAACTGGAGAATATGGTGCGGTTCCTGCTACGGCAAGAGCGTATAAAGCTGCAGGAATTAAATCATTGGTCTTTGGAGAGCATAATTACGGAGAAGGTTCTTCTCGTGAACATGCTGCTATGGAGCCGCGTCATTTAGGTGTTGTAGCCGTGATTGTAAAATCATTTGCTCGTATCCATGAAACCAACTTGAAAAAACAAGGAATGCTTGGATTGACCTTTTCAAATGAAGCAGATTATGATCTTATCTTGGAAAATGATACCTTTAAATTTACAGATTTAGATGCTTTTACTCCAGGGAAACAGTTGTCTTTAGAAATTAAGCATGAAGATGGAACTAGCCATGATATTTTATTAAACCATACCTATAACTCAGGTCAAATAGAATGGTATAACGAAGGATCAGCATTGAATTTGATTAAAAAAGAAAATGTATAAGTTATTAACTTAGTTACATTTGACATATTCTTAAAAACGTGTAGCCTTGGCTGCACGTTTTTTTTGTGATAGCTCTCTAATTATAGCTGTAATTTAATTCTCAAAATGAATCACTTACGTTATTTGGTGAGTGTTTTATACTTAATATTGTAAGGTTATTTTACATTACTTTTTTTTTGAAAAAATCACATAATCTCTACTTCCATATAAAACGCTTACAATTCGAATACTTTCTTTTGAAATTCTGTAAAATAGTATGTGTGAGCGATGTGGAAAACTGTAAAGTCCCGTTTTAGTTTCATTTCTAGACCTGCCAATATTAGGGTTTTCTATAATTATTTTAAAATGTTCATTGATGCTTTTAAGATAAGTGTACGATTGTTTTGATTCGATTTTTTTTCTCCCATAAGGAAAAATAATTATTAAATCATTGAACTCCTTTTGTGATAATTTGAGATCCATTATTCTTTTTACGAATTCAAAAAATCTTCCATTGTTAAGGCAGCATCTGACCATTCCATCCTAGCTCAATTTATTTTCTTAGCTCATTTATTACTTTTTCTCGATAAATGCCATGTAGCCTTAATGCGTCTCTCACAACTTCGCTATTGTTTTGGTATTCACCTGAAGCAACTTGACTTCCAATATGTTTTTCTTGTTCTTTTGTAAAACTAATATTCATGACGGAAAATTTAATACTGTAAAATCACGATAAATGTTCCTATTTAGTATATAGACATGGGTGCTGGAAGTCCTTTAAGGAGAGTGCTTTAATTTAAAAATTTAGATGTATTTACTCCAAGAGAATTTGTCTATAGAAATCAAACATGAGGATGGAACAAGCCATCATATTTTATTAAACCATACCTATAACTCAGGTCAAATAGTATGATGTAACGAAGTGTGAGCTTTAAATCTGATTAAAAAAGAGAATAAATAGATGGTGATTCACCTATTTATGATTTTTTAAAAAAACTTGTAGCTTTGCTACTACTTATTTTTTGTACCTTTAATAATCGTCTGTTTTTTTAATTGAAACAATTATTTTTTTAAACCCATTTCTATGAGAAATTTTTGGATGTTGGAGAACGTAAACTTATTTAAAATTTTATGCCCTCATAAATTTAAGGACTATAAAGATTGTCATGTATTGGATCTTTACAAAAAAAATGATTACATCTATTTTTCTGAGGATGCTTCTACAAAAATTTACTTGATAGAAAAAGGAAAAGTAAAAATAGGCTACTATACAATGGACGGTGAAGAACGGATTAAATGCATATTGTCTAAAGGGGAATTGTTTGGTGAAAAAGCCATTTTGGGAGAAGTAAAAAGAAATGAGTTTGCACAGTCCATTGATCATAAGACATCCATTTGCCCAATTGGTGTGGGGGTTTTACATGATTTAATGAAGGAGAACCAGTCCTTTACTTTAAAAATTTATAAGTTTATAAATTTTCGTATCGAAAAATTAGAGCGTAGGCTAGAGGTCTTATTATTTAAAGACGCCAAAGATCGAGTGCTAGATTTTTTAAATGAACTTGCCGATGAGTACGGTGTATGTTGCCCTGAAACCGGTAATACCATTATTAAGCATCCTTATACCCAAAAAAACATAGCCAGTCTTATAGGCACTTCAAGACCTACCTTAAATATTATAATGAATGATTTAAAAAACAAAGATTTACTTAGCTATGACAGAGGACATATTACATTATTTCCGCTATTTTTAACTTAATTTATGACCGCAATGTTAGGTGTCTAACATAATATGTTGTTTTTAGAAAATACCTTTGTAAGGTATAAATCAGAAAAACATTTATTATGAAAAAATTTATTTTTATCGCCGCTATGGCATTCGGACTCCTTTTTGTTGCATGTGATGACGATGAGATTGTGAGTACTACAAAAGAATTAAGTCTATCTATTGATGGTTTAGAAAATTTAGGAAGTGATTATGTATATGAAGGTTGGATTGTAGTGAATAAAAAACCGAAAACTACAGGGAGGTTTTCTGTGGACGACAAAGGAAAGCTCTCGCAATCAACATTTACAGTAAACAAAGCTGACCTGGCAGTAGCCTCCACATTTATTTTAACAATAGAGCCCGCATCCGGTGATGATCCAGCACCAAGTAATGTGCATATTTTGGCGGGAGATTTTTCGGGTACTAGTGGAAATCTTACGATTGACCATGGGGCGGCTTTAGGAAATGATTTTTCTACGGTAGCAGGTTCTTATATTTTAGCAACTCCTACAGATGGATCCAATAACAATGAGAACAGTGGTATTTGGTTTTTATCCATCGAATCCAAGTCGCCTAAGGCGGGTTTAATATTACCTGTTTTACCAGATGGTTGGATATATGAAGGTTGGGTCGTGATCGACGGCGTAGCAGTTACAACAGGAACATTTTCTATGAATACTGGTGTTGATAATTTTGATGGTTTTAGTAGTACATTAAATGATGGGCCACCATTTCCAGGAGAAGATTTTATTATTAACGCTCCTTCAGGACTAAGTTTTCCAACTGATTTAGCAGGAGGAAAGACCGTTATTTCTATTGAGCCTGTTCCAGATAATAATACCAAGCCATTTTTATTAAAACCTTTAGTAGGGGATATTCCTACGAACGCGAAAGACCATATTACGTACTCCATTGGAAAGAATTTAAATTTTCCTACGGGTACAGTGTCTAGGTAGTGTAAGCCGAATAGGTACTATCAAATTAAAATAGTTGCCAAATCACAGGGAGTAATTCATGTTTTTTGTGTCAAATCTTAGAAAAACTTGTAGTATACGCTGCAAGTTTTTTTAATTGATACTCGTACGTTCAAATTGTTTAGCTGATTAATAAAAAACAGTATTTACGCTATTTAAAATGATATAGAATTAAAATCAGAAGGCTTCTGTCTTAGTCATAGATAGTTATAAATTATGGAAAACCTAAGGGTTCAGTTGCTTACGTTTCATGTATTTTATGTACCTTTCAACTTGTTATGTAGGAATGTTTTTTGAGATATAGTTCTATAAATTAAAAGTATCCTACTAGAATTATCTTAATTTTTAAAATTATTATTATGAGTTATTACAGTGCCAAACATATAGTTACAGCTACAGGAACGTATTGTGGATTTATCGCAGGAGGATACGTTTTTAATCTTGAAAATGAAGATATGATTGATTTCACGGAAATTAAAGGGTCCGTTTTGGAAGCTTTTGATTTGCATATGGGAGATTTTAAAAACAAAAAATTTGAAATCACCTATTCGGAAAATTTCACCCATGAGAGTGATGACGATATTGCTGTTTTCACCTTGGTTAAATTAGAATTATTGACAAAATAAAAAGAAAATGGTTCCTTATTATTTGTGAACTATTAAAAATTACACAGAAGTGTCACAAAAGCATCACTAGATATAGTGATGCTTTTTTAGGAAATAAAAAGGTCAATTATGGAGGGAATCCTGTTTGAATTCGATGAAAGTTACAGTGAATTATGACCGCTCAGAAAGTGTCAAATACAAGACTTATTTAAAATAAATCAAGATTTCTTCACCTTGAGAGACGATTGGGTCGATAGAAAGATGGTAATTATACAACAAAGGTTCCCTAAATAAATTAGAGGAATACTTGCCTTTTAATTTTGAACTGACTTTCGAGTTGCGTAGAATAATCGCTGAATAAGCCTTAAGTCTTCGGTAATAATTACTGCTTCTGCCGACATTTCGTGTTTAAATAAAATTTCTTTGTTATAGGAAGTGATCAGTTTTTTAGGAAGCTGTACATCCACATTGTAAAAGCCATCTTTATTTGGTATCTGAGCTATTTTTTTAATAAAGCCTTTCAAATATCCAAATTCTGTGTCTGGATAATTATGAAGTTTAAGGTTCACAGTTTGGCCTAGTTTAATCTTGCCATAATTCAAGCTAGGTGTTTTCAACTTGGCAACAAACGAAGAACTATTAGTAGGGATAACTGAGAAAATTTGAGCACCTTTTTCTACAGATTGATTTTGCACTCCAAATGTCTAAGAATACAACGCGACCATTGATGTTGGATTTTATTACATATAAATATTCCCAGTCCTTAATTTATTTTTTTAACTGACTTAGAGCTTGAAAGGTGTTTTTATATAACACCGTCTCATTCATTATTCGTTGGATATCAATTTTTTCTGAAGTGCTGCTTCCTTTTCTAGTAGTTTTATTCAAGGCATGAACTTCTTGTAATGAGATAGATAGTCTTCTTATAATGCTTTTCTATTATTTTTAAACAAATAGGGGAGTAATCTTTGGCATCGTTTTGATGGTCAAAAGGAAATTTCCTCCTATTTTCTCTAATCTTTCAATTGAAAGTCTGGATGTCCTGTTTGCCAAAAGGCGAAAGACAATACATCCACTAATTCTTCATTTCTTTTTGTCATAGAAGCTGTTAAACCATGTCCACCTTTGAAATCAATTTTCATTAAAATTGGCTTTTGATATTTTGAGGTAGACACCTCTCTAAGTTTTGCGAAAAATTTTGCCCCTTGCCAAGCAGGTAATCTGGCATCCTTCAT
>NVRM01000139.1 GCA_002400885.1 Flavobacteriaceae bacterium | reverse complement strand
GCTATAAAATCAGTCGTAAAATCGTTGTTCATCAGTTCTAGTATTAGACTACAAAAAACGACTTTTTTAAATTAAGACCCAACTTTTGTTCTTGATCCGGTTCTTGCCGAAATTTCAAATTAATTTCTAATCTAGTTTTTATGAAGATTAATATGGATACTACTTGCTGGTGTTTAATTAGGCGAGAAGTTTATACTGAGCGGAGTCGAAGGGAATCCAGTTCCGGTTACTAAGCGGTAAAAAGAGAATCCATTTTTTTTGTTTGTTATATTCTTTTATGGAAGGTGACTTTGTATGCTGCGCTTTGTGTTCTGAAAATTTGATGCGATTTATTTCAAACCTTTTTGAAGGGATAAAGAGTAAATGTTATTAGAGAAAGTTGTAGTTAAATCAATGATTATTAAATAACGGAACGGTTCTGTCGCGTCTGTTAAAAAACAGAACTGACTTAAGACAATAACTAGGAGTCATGAAGACTGTAATTACCTGAATATTTTGGATTGTCAGTGAATTTATGCAACTATTTACAGATGCGACAGGACCAGTTTAGTTACTATTACTCTTTTTTAGATTTCTTTAATCTCTTTGCTGCTTTTTTTTCTTTTGGAGTTTTAGCAGCTTCTTTTTTTACGTTTTTTTTAGAATCTTTACTTTTTGCCATGATATTATCTATTAGTTTTTTGTTTTTAATTTCTTTGTTTTAATTGCTAAAAATCTTTTTGGTCAAACTTTTAATTTCGCAATAGTACTCAGAATCGTACAGCTTTAGTTGTTGTTTTTTGGATATTAAATCTTACAACGGCGCTGTCACATCTGTTAAAGATAAAGATAAAAGTTTAGTTAAATCCTATTTTAAACGATTAATGAGTTATATATTGAGTCTTAGGGGTTCAGCTTTGGGGTTTCTGTATCATTCTAATCATTTTTATTCCTGTAATAGTTTTTTTACTGATTCAATTTTTTAAATCCTAGGCCGAACATTATGCCTTACTTATTGATTCGATAATCTAGCGTTAGACTTGTATTCAATGTAATCCTCCTTAATTTAGGAGTGGTTTAGAATTGTTTTTTTGTTTAATTTTGTAATATTTGCATATTACTTTGGTGTAATATGCCCTATTAATTTATGTGTTTTTTTTCTAATTATAATCATGCATCTGCAGTCTTCCCCAGGAAATAGAGAAGAAGTAAAAGGTTACATATTTTAAGAAAAGTGTTTTTCTGACTAAAATAAAGTGATGATCATCAGATTGCAGAACGGTGATTGGAGGAGGGGTTGAATTCCTGAAAAACAACTTGTACGTGTAGAATAGGCACATGGAAAGGAGGGGAGTAGAAAAGAAAATCCCTCGATTTAAAGTTATTAAATTCGAGGGACTAACACTAACAAAAATCGTTGAAACTACTTGTAATTATGACACTTGTTTTCGTCATAATTAAGTATTTATTGTTTTTTAGACTAAAAGGATACTTCTCCTGAGATCGGTTGGTACACATAATTAAAAGTGTAATACTGTGAACCTTCCGAAGAATTACCATTTTTATAGTAGCTTAAGATTTCCATTTTCGCATAATTTCCTTCGGCAGTTTTCACAACAATAATTTTTCCTGCAATCGGTGAAATCATATGATTTGAGGGATTGTAATTGTACCATCCATTTCCAGAACCTGTGGTGATGGCTAATCCGTCTTGATCATCATCTTGTTTGAACATTCCTGTGTCTGCTTTTTTGATATCGGCTAGGGTCCCAGTAGCGATATACGCAGCACCTTTTCCAGATCTTGTAGGTTGGTCATCGGCTGTAGCCTTTCCTCCATTGATTAATAGGGTCGTTCCTCTAAAAGCAATATCCCAATCATCACCTTCAGTTATGGCTCCTTTTTCAAAAGAAAATTTAATGTAATCTCCTGTAATTGAAGGAGGATTGGTGGTGTAATCAGAGGTTTGTGTGGCTTGTAAGTTTTTGTATTTTCCACTGATTGCTAGGCCTTTTTTGTAAAGATTCCAACCGTAATTTTCTGTGTCATCTGCGGATGGTATGGCGGTTTCTTTTCCTTCTTTTAGTGAAGCAACTTGTTTTTTATAAACAGTTACTTGGCTGTCAGAATAGCTTTTAAAGAACAATACATAATAGGCACTGTTACTTTCTCTATATCCTACCCAGCGTTGCTCCTTTTCTGAATAGTATTTTTTAATGATGTCATAGTTTGTTGCTGCAAAACCTCCAGATAAGGTATAAGAAATTTTGTCTTGATCGATGGTGTAAGAAGCTCTTTGTAAGATTCCTTGCACTTCAAAAGTTCTACTAAATGTTCCTTCTTCGAGGATTGCTTCAGTGGGAGAATCGCTTTTAGAACAGGATGCAAATGCAATAAAAAGGCTAAGAGCTGTTAGTAGTTTAATTGTTTTCATAATATTTAATTGTTGTTTTAGTTATAATTGATATTGTAATGTGCTGTATATAATGCGACCTGAGATCGTGTTTATTTGTGCTGGGTTACTAAAATCGAACAGGTTGTCAATTCCAAATCCCAAGCTTAGTTTTCTTCCTATTTTCTTGTTTATTGCCCAATTGAAAAGGGTATATCCGTCCACAAAATCATCATAAGCATCTAAGTATTTATTAGAATTACTGTCGTATAAACCGTATTTACTGCGGTAAGTGAGGCGTAGGTTTGTGTTTAATTTCCAGTTTGGAATACTGTAAAATACTTTGAAATTAAATAAGTGTTTTGATCGGTTGTACAAACCTACATAGTCCGATGATTTTAACTTAAATGTTTCCTGTGTTTTTGGGTTTCGAGCATAGACTTCTCCGTTTTTGAATTCTTTAGAGGCTTCTTCGTCCTTGGCGTAAAGAAGTTGGTAACCCGTGCTTATTTTTAATTGATTTGAAGGTTTAAATGTAGCATTGAATTCCAGTCCTTCTGTAATTACTTTATTTACATTGTAATAGCTAAAAACGTTTTGTTGATTGTTTGTTTTGGGGGCAATTACACGGGTGTCAATAAGGTCTTTTATGTTATTTCTAAATAAATTTAGATCAAAAAATAACGTTGTTGTAGGGCTGTAGCGCATTCCGATATTAATACTTATTGAGTTTTCAGGTTTTAATGCATTGTCGAATTCGGATAGGGGGACTTTTAGTGTTTGAATGAGTCCTAATGCTTGCATTTCCGGGATTTTTGTAGGGACGGCATTGTAGCCAAGTACTGTGTATCCGACGGAAGAATTGGTAAAATCAAAGTATAATTGTCTAAAATCAGGAGTTTTAAATCCATATCCGACCGCACCTTTTATGGATAGTTGAGAAGTGATTTTATAATGAGCGGCTATTTTAGGGCTACACTGTGAGGTGTATTTTGTGTGATAATCAAAACGTGCTCCCAAGATTAGGTTCAGTCTTTTCGTTACATTCCCATCCCATTGCGTGTATATATAAGGCGCATTAAATATCGGGTTTATGGCGAAATCTGTACGATTGAGGCTGGCGTAATTAGTTCCTATTCCAAAAATAAAAGTATTCTTTTTTCCTGGGGTATAGATCAGTCTGTATTCGGGTTTTAATAATAGTTCATCATAGAAACTTTTACTATTAGAATTCTCGTCTGTATTGTTTAATTCTTCATTGGCTTGGTAGTTGGTTGCATAACATTCTAGGTAGCTTTTCCATTGTGAATTATAGGTGTGTGAAAGTTTTAACTGAGTATTCCACTCGTCTATTTCTGCCGTTCCTGAGATGGTTTTAGAGATGTTATGTTCTTGGTGTTCTTTGTAGTAGCGACCTGTGAGAAGTAAGCTTGTTTTTTTATTGAAACGGTAATTAATTTTTGTGCTAAATGTGTAATTGCTAAAAGGGTCTATGGTTTGGATTCCGTCTCCAGGTGTTAAATCAAATCCATCCGTGCTATATCTATTGGCAAAGGTAGCAATGCTAAACTTGTTTTTTTTATAGCCAATATTTATACTAGCATCTTGCTTGTTATGGGTTGCGTAGCTGTAATCTAAGGTCGTATTGAAACCTTCTTTTGGAGAGTCTGTTATGATATTGACGACTCCTCCTAGAGCTTCTGAGCCATATAAGCTGGAGGAAGCTCCTTTAACAATTTCTATCTGTTTTATGTTTCCTACAGTAATTCTACTCAGGTCTAGTGTGCCAGCAGTACGCCCTATCAATGGAAGCCCATCTATGAGTATTAAGGTGTATTCTGAAGAGAGTCCTTGCAACTGTATGCCTTCTCCTCCTCCAAAGGTAGGTACGGTAATTAGTCCGGTTTGTTCATTCAATAAATGATGTAATCTTTTAGTATTGGATTGTTCTAACTCCTTTTTTCCTATCAGTAAAACGGGAAGAGGGAGGGAGGATAGTTGTCTTTTTGTACGTGTTGCTGTGACGATAACTTCTTCTAGGGCAGTTGTAATGGTACTGTCAGTTTTTGTTCTGTAGTAGTTTTTGGAGGTTTGTTGTGCCGTTAAATTGTCGATGCCTAAAAATAGTACAAGTAAATATATATATTTCATTATTGATAATGAGTCTAAATAAAAATTATTTTAGGCAAATATAAAACTTATTTTTATTTAGATTCAATAAATATAATATATTTGTAAAATATATTTTAAACCATAATTTTTATAAAAATGAAAACAATCAATTATTTTTTATTACTGTTATCTGCCTTGCTATTCGTACAGTGTGGGTCAGATTCAAAAGACAAGAAGTCAACTGATAATCCTTCGAAAAAAATAGGTATTCTCCTTGTTAATCATGGATCTGTGGCAAAGTCTTGGCGTGAAATGCTTTTAGATGTTGAAGGTGATGTGAAAGAAGAACTGTTGTCAAATCCAAAAATAACGAAAGTGTCTACCGCTTTTATGGAATATACAGAGCCGTCTATTGCTACGAGAATGAAGGAATTTGATGCTGAAGGATTTGATGAAGTGGTGGTTGTACCGATTTTTTTAACGGTAAGTTCTCATTACAGTCATGATATCCCTGTTATTTTGGGAGTGAGTGCAGACCCGAAAGCGAAAGAATATATGATTGGAAAAGAAAAAATTGAAGTATATAAAGCGAAGGCTCGTATAACTATTACACCTCCCTTGGATTATTCAACCATTCTTAAGAAAAATGTGGAGCGTCGCGTAAAAGCGTTGAGTCAGAACCCGGATAATGAAGGAGTTTTATTAGTGGCTTATGGTGATGCAAAATACAACCAACAGTGGGAAGAAATGGTAGATGAAATTGGAAAGTACTTAAAAATTAAGACGGGGCATGAAAGTATTGCGTATTCATGGTGTGGTCATTTAGTAGGGTATTCTCCAGAACCTACCGTAAAAGGAATTCAACAGTTGCAAAAACTTGAAGACAATGTGATTGTAATCCCTATTTTGGTCGGAAATGATCCGTATTTTCAAGATAAAATTATACAAACAGCAGTGGATCAGGTGACAGGAAATGTATTGTATACACAAGATGCCATTTTACCAGATGCGAATTTAAATAAGTGGGTGATTGATATTGCCAATAATACTGTAGAAGGTTTGTAGTATGAATAAAGTCTTACTTTTTGTAAAAGAAGAAAAAACTAAAATGATAGCAACAACCATTGTTGCTATCATTTTTCTGTATTTTTGGCTCAATGGTCCCCTGTTACATGGGGTAGAAATATTGAGCTTAGAAACGATCGAAACAAAATTTTCTGCGCCTATTTTGGTAGGTGGAGATGGGGTAGATAGTAAAAAGACCCAAGCTACTTTTCAAACACTTAATCTAACAGAAGAAGTAGGATTTGGCCATGGCCTACTTTTCTTAAAAAAAACTTTACCTAAGTATTATGGCTTTATAGCTGCGTTGGCTGATAATCCTGGGTTATCCCCTGAATTGGGTGCTAAACTATTAGAACATGCCCAGCAGTTTTCCAAACCATCGGAAAAAGCAACCCTACTTCCTTCTAGTAATATGTACTATGTGAGTGTCGTGGATACGCTCACTGCTGTACAGCGGATTTATTTGGAGAGTACCGATATTGTAGCCAATATTAGAGGCTATGCAGGAGCTATTAATATGGGCGTTTTTATTGATGAAAAAGGGGATATCATAGAAGCAGTGCATATTTCTTCCAGAGAAACTCAAAGTTATTTAGCTACGATTAAACGGGCCGGTTTTTACCAACAATTTGAAAAAGTTAATATAAAAAACGGAGGACAGGAATTGGATGCAGTCTCAGGAGCTACGTTAAGCTCAGAGGCAATGGCTAGTACGGTGTCCGCATTGGTAACACTAGGAATTCCTTATCCTGTTTCTAATTATGCAGACATTGATCAAGTGAAGAGGTTTAGCCTCGCTGCTTTACTTAATAGTACATGGATACTGCATTGTTTGGTGATTTTTCTGCTGTTTGCATTTGCGCTACAACGAAGGTTTAAGAAGACAAAAAAAACAGTACTGATTATGAATGTACTCTCTGTGGTATACATTGGCTTTTTTCTCAATAATTCATTTACATACATTTCATTTTTACATCCTTTTGTAGGGACTTCTGTCTCTTCATTGGTAGGTTTATACTCATTATTTGTGCTTTTAGGGGCGATCTGGGGGAAAAATACCTATTGTAAATATGTCTGTCCGTTTGGAAATGTTCAACGTTTGATAATGAGGGTAAGCCCTAAAAAAGCCCGTCGAAAATTCTTTATTTCCAATGCTTGGATTTATAAAATTAGAATGACCATCGCCATTGTTTTAATAGCAGGAGTGTTATTAGGACTTAGAAATTGGAGTAACTTTGAGTTGTTCCCAGATTTATTTGGTTGGGCGAGCTTAGGAGTTTGGTTTATGGTGGCGGTATGTACCGTGGGTATTACTATGGTGTATCCTATGATCTGGTGTCGACTACTGTGTCCTACCGGAGCTGTGCTAGATGGAATTACAGATCTGATGAAGTTTAAATTCAAACGAGGCTAAAGATTCGGGATGCTTTTTAATTAAATAGGAGCGAATTTTTGAAGGGAATTGTCCAAAATCAATGAAACTAAAAAGAAGTATTGAAATAATGATGTCAAAACCTTTTAGTAATGAAGGACTTAGTTTACTGATTTTGATTTATCTTAATAAGTTAAAAAATAGAGTGTGATTTAGCTAAATAAAGGTTGTATCTTTACAACGAAATCGCGGGGTAGAGCAGTAGGTAGCTCGTCGGGCTCATAACCCGAAGGTCGCTGGTTCGAGTCCAGTCCCCGCTACTAAGCGTAAAGCTTCATCATAAAGATGGAGCTTTTTTTTGTTTAAAATTTAGGGGAGTATATTTCAAATATTGATAGTTTGAATGGAGGGGGCTTACCCGCCTGAGGCGGACGCTGGTTCTTGCCAAAATTTCGAATTAATTTCTAATCTGGTTTTTATGAAGATTAATATGGATACTACTTGCTGTTGTTTAATTAGGCGAGAAGTTTATCCTGAGCGGAGTCGAAGGGAGTCCAGTCGCCGCTACTATTTTTTAGTAAATGTAAAACAACAGTTTAGCTCTCTAAACTGTTTTTTTCATGTCTAATTTTAACAAAATTCTTAGCTTTGAAAATGCATACGATTTGTCAATGAAAATGAATTACTCTAACCCTAAAGTTTACAGAGCTAATGGTGATTTACAAAAACGCTGGTATGTGTATTTTCTTATCGAAATCTAGAAACAGGAAGACTAAAACGCATAACCCCATTTTATGGAGACGCTCACTCTAATAGATAATAATTCTTCTACATCTCTATAGTAAAGACTACACCTTAATTTAAAGTAAACAGCTGGTAATATGATAGCTTTGGGAAAACAATGACCTTTGAACATCTCTTTCTTGAAACTAAGATAGGTGTTTAGTCTTTTACTAACTTAGATGAGACAGAACCTTGGGAGTGATTTTAAACCAATTTTCACCTATATTCGAAAATAGGATTAAGTTATGATTAACTTAATCCTATTTTTACAACTTACACACTTTTTGAGTCAGTGTCACTCTAGATGTTCTTCTGTATCCATACAGCTAATGCCTTAGAAATAGGACGCAGAATCCAGAGAGCTCTTCAGCGAATAGCTTAAATCTATTTTTTACTGGTCAATCTAATATCTTTAGCTGTTTTCTGAATGTGCCTATTCTGTTTGAACTCATGTAATACAGTACTCTTTAGCTCATTAATTAGTTTGTTAGCATTCTTCTTTTTAGACATTTGTTCTGTTTTTAAAGGTTAATAACAATCCAAAAACATATCAAATAAAAAGAAGTTTCAATAGTATTATAAAACCATGTCAATAAAGATAATAAGTGACAATACAATAATAACAATTGATGATATTTTACACTTCTTTTTTAATGAGTTGTATCTATTCAATAAAGCTTCGTGTTCTTTTTTTTCAAAATTATCCATATTATTATATATAAGTTATTGGTTTAATATAGTTAAAAACCACTCAAAACAAAGTTAATAAAAAAACTATTGTTTGAATGGTTTTAATATTGGTTTTTATATTTGATAATGACTAGGGATGTAAGTACCACTAGTTTCTCCTCCTTTACTAAAGAATGCACCCATCGGTTTACTTGAAACAAAAATATAAAAACAATCTTGATTCATGAATTAAGACCATACGTTTTATTCTATTTATTAAAAAAATAGCATTTTTGAAAACTTAAACATTTAAAAAATTAAACTTAAAAAAAAGTAATGTTACTCAATTAAATAATTTAGCAACAATTAATGGAGGAGGTAACGAAAAGCCTAATGATGAAATTATTTTAACAACAGGTTCTATTCTTAAAGGCGAGACTTTTGACAAGCCCATTAGAGCAGGTAATTAGTTAATTTCACCCATTGAAACTATTCGTTCCGATTAATAACATTTAATTTATGTGAAAAAATGATAGTAATGACTGTGATTTTTTCACATAAAACAACATGTTTCTTTTAAAAAACCAATATTACCTATGAAAATATTAATTCTTCTTATAGTCATTTTGGAGTGTCTCTTTTTCAGAACTTCTATTGGATGCTTTAAAGCTGAAATCGAAAATGTTACCGCAGGAATATCCGTATAGCTCTGCTAGAAACGAGTTAAATAAAAGACTTGATACATTGCTGAAAAACCCTCCCAATAAAGAACTCAAAGAACTTTACAGTTTTTTTAAAATGTTTTGTTGTACAGATTCACGGCGTCACCTAAATCAAATATTAAAGCTCAGTAGAAAAATCACTCATTTTAATTAGGTAATTAATGAACCTGTTCATATTTTCTTATTCCACTTTCTACAGTTGATAGCACATCATAAAAATTAGTTGAATTCACCTTCTCTTTAATTAAGTGTAAATATTGTTTTTCTTGTAAATATTCGAAAACTGCTAATGGCGAACATGTTTTCCATACTCCTTCTTCCTTTATTAGACAATATGAGCCTACGTTTTTCTTGAATTTATTTATTTCTTCTTCACTTGATTGTTTTAGAAAAATCTTTATTATATTTTCTATATCACTAGTAGAACCAACATCTATACCTGCCTTAAAAACATTAACTGTGCTTAGTATAAGAAACTCAAAATCAGCATCCTTTATATAACTTTCCCTGAAAACTAACTGATACCTCACTCCAGTAATTAGTTGCCATAAAGGATCTTGAACAGCTTCCTCATCTGAATTATATGAAACAGATTTATGATAAGCTTCTAGACCTCCTTCATAATACATGTTGCGTTTATTACTATGTGTTCCTGCTTTGTTGTAATACGATCCTTTTTCTTTAGAACTTTTAAAATAAAATGTACTATTATTGGTAAGATAACTATATAATTCCTCCGTAGAGTTAAACAAACCTGGAGCCTGCATAAATTGGAGTCCTTGAGCATAATTAGGTAAAATATTTTCACTCAAAATATCTCCATGTGATATTAATACAGGTGTTTTATTTATTTGTGAATAAAATTTAAACTCCCCATTATTACTGAGTGTTTTATAAAAACTATTATTTTGACTAAACAGTTGTGAGGACAATAGTAATAGCCCTATTATAAAATATTTCATACGGTTTTATAACTTATAATATGATCCTCCTAATTTCAAAAGGTCTATTTCTACAGAACTTACCTGTCCATATAAGACGAGATTACTTTCTTGATGCCTTCTTGGCAAACAGGACAGAATGTTTGTTTTACATGTAGGCTACGCATAATACAGTGGTCCATTGGTCTCCACAAACCTTTCGCACTATAGCCTGCACCTTCAAAAGCTCCTAGCGTTTCTTTGTATTTATTAGTTGATGGAGTGGGTACAGGAATGTCTTTAGCTATCATGTGTTTCCACTTGCTATCAAAGTTTACCATAGTGGTAATATTTGGTTCCCAAGGCTCTACGGATGCTGGATAAAAATCGTTTACTGCTACTGATGACGAAAAATATTCATCGGCTAAACCTCCAAATAAATGCCCAAATTCATGTACAAAAACTTGCTTAGATTTTAGATTGTCAACCGTGGTCATGCAATAGTAATTTAAAAAACCACCGCCACCATATTTTTCATGATTTACCAAAATCACGATATAATCGTAAGGGACATTAGCGGCAATATCCCTGATAGATTTCTGGTCGAAAGTAGTGAGGTACCTTGCACTATTAAAAGTATAAAAATTCGAATTCAAGATAGTATTAGCCCAAACATTATCTCCGGGGATATCTGTTCCTTGCCCTTGGGAAGCAGACGCTACTGTCCAAATATTAAAAGCTGTTTTTTGGGATTTGAAGGGTTCTTTCTCAAACAAATAATCGTTCAATCGTTTGACATCTTGATGGAACTTGTCCATTTGTTCTTTGGTATAACCCTCTGCCAAATAAACGATATCAATTTTATCGGTACTGCTTCCCGCGTCCACTACCTTCTTAAAAGGGAATGTCATCGTATTATTCCGTTTAATGAAATAATTAGTAGGATTCACATAAATGCTCATAAGGTCTTCAAAAGTGTCTTCTGTCTTATTGCGTCTTTGTAAAACAAATTTCACTGTTTTTTTAGGGAATGG
>NVRM01000012.1 GCA_002400885.1 Flavobacteriaceae bacterium | reverse complement strand
ACTATCTCCATATAAAAGCGTGAGAGCAAATAATCTAAAACAGGTAGTATCTATTATGGTTAGTTGTCGGTAGCTTCTAAATTAAATCACGCAATCCCCATAGTATCATCTTTTGAGCCGGTATAGTTAATACTATGTTCATGTTGGGTGCTATGCACCGCACGAAGACTTAGTTCTTGTAGTGCGTTTCTTAATGTATATATTCACTATAACTTATCCGTTTTTTAATTCCATTTGTGTCTATTTCTATTTTTCCGTATCTAAATTCAGTCGAATCAATTTCAATATTATTAGGTAAACTATAACTTACATTAAAAGAATAATCAGGTAAAAACCCGTCATAAGTGTAATAATATGATATACTATCTGCATTTTTTTGCAATTTTGGAAACCATTTACTTCTGGTTATTTCTTGATATTCCTCAAAAGTTAAATTGTCTGCTTTTGTACCATATGCAAGTCCATTTGCAGGCTCAATTTTTATTTCTAATCCCTTTCTTAATTCTCCATTTTGAATTCGATTTACATAAATGTTTTTTGAATAATTAAAATATAGAAACGAAGAAATTAAAATAGTTAATAATATAGAAACTCGAATTCTGCTTTTGATTGAAGTATTCCGTTTACGATAAAATCCGATTGTGATTCGTATTACAATTAAAGAAAGTAGTGTAACTCCTATTATTTTCAAAAACTCAAGAGGTCGAATCCAACTGTTAAACGTTAATTCAACGAAGTCAGTCCAACAAGCTAATAACCCTGTAAGAATTATAAGATTTATTAAAACTATTACTAAATATTTAATTGATTTACGAATCATTTTTCAAATGCACTACACCCCCCATATATCATCAATAAACTTCCAAAACTTGACGTTATTTCCGTTATACCCACAATACAAGTGTGTTTTATTATTTAACAGTATACTATTCATATAGTTACTCTTCAAATATACAAAAGACAACTGAAATAGCATACATCCTACTAGAATAATYMCATSCCCCACAGCCCTACTCCAATTCAACACCTTTCAAGAAACAATCACCTCATAATAAACGACCTGTCTATCATCAATTTTAAAAAAAATATTTAATTCATAAAAACTCAAGAATACAAGCGCTAATTATCGATACTAAAACAAGAGGCAACTTATCTCTACATAAATAACGCTTGGTTTTTGGCAATTTAAAAACTCGACTGCAGTGTATTTGACCATTCAACAATCAGCTTAAGGCCTATTAAAATTAGATATAACGTTTGACCTAAGAATTGTCGCGTGATTTTAGTACTAATTCCGTAAAAAAACAAGCCTTAGCAAAACTCGAAATAAATCCGACCAAACCATTCGCAACTATTTACGTGGGCAAGTCAAATTGTATGAGTTTCACGACAAAAAAACCATAATAATTTTTACACCATTGTGATTCAAGCTCTTTTTTCCTTTTACTATTACAAAATATTCATCTTATAATTTTAAAGAATCATTTGGAGTATTTTCTTTTAAAGATTCCCTCATATTTCATCTTTGAGTCTTAATATCGGTCATTTTGGATTTTAATTGGTATAACCGCAGCTAACCAACAATAATCAGTATCGAAAAACAGTAAAAAACTATCTCCATATAAAAGCGTGAGAGCAAATAATCTAAAACAGGTAGTATCTATTAAGGTCTTTGTCGATAGATTCTAAATTAAATCACGCAATCCCCTTAGTATCATCTTTTGAGCCGGTATAGTCAACAGGATGTTCATGCTGGGCGCTACGCATCGTACGAACACTTAGTTGTTGTAACCAGTTATTTATCTGTTTTCAATGAACCTATCTTTGCTTTTATATCAATTATTTCTTCAGGAATCCAATCAAATGTAGAGTCGATGGCGAAAGCTTTTTGTTTTAAGGTTAAAGCTTCTTGATACCTGACCTGTTCAGTTGTATCATTAAGTCAGCTTTAGAATCATAAGGATTTGCATTATTTGGCTCACATTTTATGAAATTATCAAAAGCTTTCTCTGCTTTATCCAATTCATCATTCCTTATATAAGCATATCCAAGTATATTATAACCAGAACCATAATTGTCATCTATTTCTATTGATTTCTCTCCTGCTTTGATGGCCAATTTGGGGTTTGTTCTAAAAAGCAAAAAAGAAATTGTATGATGTAAATATTTGTCAGAAGCACATATTTCTACCAGTTCAAACATTTTATACTCATTAAAATCTTTTGGATTATTGAATCTAAATTCTGTTGCATCAACTAACATTTGTTCTTCTTTAGATACTAAATGTTTATATTTTTCAGCAAGTTTATGGTTAAGTTTTTTAATAGAGTCATCAGGAGAATAAATTGATATGAAGTTGTACATTCTTACAAAACTACTATCTAATTCAATGGCTTTATCATACTCTTCCGTAGGGTTTGCATTTATTCCGTTTTGAACTAAAAATCTTGCTTTTTCAAAATGTTTTTTTGCTTCTTGGCTATTTGTCGTGATTGGAATAATATTGGTTTTATTTTTATCCATTTTATTGTTTTCACAAGATATAGTTAATAGAATCAGTAATAAAGCTGTTATTCTCATTATTCGGATTAATTGGTTTTTTAACTGGTTACAACACCCATATATCGGTTTATGTAAGCGTAGTTGCGGATTTCAAATCACTGACCTTTCATTTTATTATTAAACTTTGTTCAAAGATACTAACTTTGAATTTAGCACAAAAACCGCAATTACGTTTACATTTTGTTATGGGCTTTTACTCTATACCAAAACAATATATTCTTTGAACTGAACCTGGCGAAAGTTCTCCTTTTATTTGTGGAATAATAGCATATTCTCCATATTCCAAATCTTCAAATATTATTTCATAAATATTGTTTTTAATTTTTTTAATTTCAAATTCCACTTCGTTTTTTGAGACATCTCTTGCTTTTCCCATTAAAGCACGACTTGCAAGAGTAAAGCGTCTTCGGTCTTTACTTTTTTTTGACATATGCTTTAGTACTGTAAAAAAATCTTCAGGATCTTCATTACTTTCAACTTTCACAATTATTTTAGGAATATTATCTTTTTCAAACGAAATTTTACTATTTCTTCCAAATGCTATAAGATATGTGGACGAACCTCCATAACCAAATGCTTTAATTTTTACAGTAATTTCTGCTTTTACTTTTTCTAAACTTTTTAGATTTCCATTTTTCACAAAATATGGTCTTGAAGAATATTCAGGTTCTAGATCAGTTTCGTTAGAATATACCTTTTCTTTAACATACTCCCAAGTTTTATCAGATTTTAAGATTACTTTTTTTCCGTTTTTTGTTAGGACTTCTTGTGATTGACTAAAGGCAAATGTTGTTGAAATTATAATTACTAATAATGTAATATACTTTTTCATTTTATTATCGTATTTAATTTTCCTACTTCAAAATTTTAAAGTTGGCTTTTCGGTTTGTTCCCAACTTTCAAAGTTATTATTTTAATTTATTTTGACATTAGGGTTTTCCTTACGTCAGTTCAATATTCCGTTATTTTAAGTTTTTGAGCAACTTTTAGTGAAGTTTTGCTGTTTTTCGGTGAGAATTGTTTGTTATTTACCGAAAATGCTGATTTCTGTCGAAATTGTCCATAACACCCATATATCATCAATAAACTTCCAAAACTTGACGTTATTTCCGTTATACCCACAATACAAGTGTGTTTTATTATTTAATAGTATACTATTCATATAGTTACTCTTCAAATATACAAAAGACAACTGAAATAGCATACATCCTACTAGAATAATTACATGCCCCACAGCCCTACTCCAATTCAACACCTTACAAGAAACAATCACCTTATAATAACCGACCTGTCTATCATCAATTTTTAAAAAAAGATTTAATTCATAAAAACTCAAGAAAACAAGTGCTAATTATCGATCCTAAAACAGGAGATAACTTATCTCTACATAAATAAGCTTGGTTTTTAGTGATTTAAAAACTCGGATGTACTGTGTTTGACCATTCAACAATCAGCTTAAGGCCTATTAAATTAGATGTAACGAGTAAAATCATCCCAAGCCCATCAATAGTATTACAATCAAAACTCACTGAGCTGTCCCTACCACCAACCCAAGTCAAACGTCACTGAGCAAAGCCGCCCCAATAACTCCAATAAAACTAAAATCAAAGGTCACTGAGCGGAGCCGACCCAATAACTCCAATAAAACCCAAATCAAAGGTCACTGAGCGGAGCCGAAGTAAATGAATTCCCTATCTTAGCACAATGAACACCATTCCTAAAAATATTCTTTGTTATTTATTGAGCTTCGTTTTATTTTCGGCCTGTAAACAGGAGCCTACTAAAACATTTAAAAACAGCACAAATCAATCCGCTTTTATAGATACAAGCTCCTTAAACGACGGTCCTTATGTATTTATAAATGCTTACAATTTAGAGATAAAAAAAATTACGCAGGGAAAAGTATCCTCGGAAACTAACGATTTAGACGCATATGTCACACGCTTTTACCCCAGTATTTCCGTTTACAAAGACATAGACACCATTGTTGCATTAAGTGACGTCCATGGACAACACGACTTGGCATTAAAAATACTCCAAAACAACCAAGTAATCGATTTGAATCATCATTGGAATTTAGGAAAAGGGCATTTTGTGATCTGCGGTGATATTTTTGACCGTGGTCCAAAGGTTACTGATTTTCTATGGTTTATTTATCACTTAGAAAAAGAGGCTGAAAAAGCAGGAGGAAAAGTGCATTTTTTACTGGGAAATCATGAATTTATGGTGCTCAATAACGACCGCCGCTATATCCATCCAAAATACAAGATTACCGAAAAACTCTTGGATAAGACCTATGGAGAACTGTTCGGAAAAGAAACCGTATTGGGAAGGTGGATTCGTTCTAAATCCACTATTCTTAAAATTAACGACAACTTATTTATGCATGGCGGGATCTCCGAAACATTTTTAGAGGAAACATTTGACATTGAATCTATCAATGATGAATTCCGAAATGCCATTGGTTTAGATCCAAAAGCAATCAAAGGATCCTCTTTTTACAAGCGATATTTGGGTAAAAATAGCCCTATTTGGTATCGTGGCTATTTTAAAAACAAATTATCTCCCGAACAAATAGACGGCATTTTAAACCAACTAGACGTACAACATATAATCGTTGGACATACCTCTCAAAAAAAGGTAAAACAATTGTATAATCACAAAATATACGCGGTGGATTCTAGTATTAAAAACGGGGAATATGGGGAGATTTTAATCATTGAAAACGGGGTTTATACGCGTGGAACTATGTATGGAGAAAGAGTCGCATTTTAGCAGAAACAAACAGGGATACTCAAGAATAATATTCCAAGTGTTCGGTAGCAGGTAGCACTCGTAGGTGGTCACTTCGTGGGAACATTATTACAGAAGGCATAAAACAGATGACAGTCCTATTTAAGTAAATACGAACTTGTAGTATAAATAATCACTTGAGAACTCCTGTTCTTTACAACTGCATCACAAGCAGTTACACTCCTACAAATATTATCCTTAAAAATACAGAAAGAGTCATTTCATAGTAAAAGTAAAAATGTGTAAATTTGAGCTTCGACACATTAAAAACATCCATAAAACCAAGGTGTCAAGAAAACAAACAGCACTACATTATGCAAACATTTGGCAATATAAAAGAACTTATTGGCAGTCTTAAAAGAGAGGAGAAATTATTGTCTGAAATGTTTTCGAAACGAAAAACACTCAACTACACCTACGATTTAGCCTTAGAATTAGTTGATTTTGACGAAACCAAAATTCAACATCTGATCGATAAATCTGTCATTCGTAAAAACGGTAATTACCTTGAAATAGACGAGGTATATTTGCAGTTTTTCGAGCAGGTTTTAGCTGTAAATGAAGAGATAAACATCTCTTATATCAATGATAACATTCAGGCTATAAAAGAAAATATTCAATACTTTTTTTACGCATCCAACGAAAGAGATAAATACAAATATTTAAAATTCATAAAAAAGACATTTCGAAACATCGGTGCCATCACCCTTAGAAATGTCGTTGATTTAAGACGAAATATAGAAAATACCTTTAAAAACGAGCCCAATTACAAAAACAAGCAATCAAAACTAGAAAACCTAGACAAGAAAAGAAGGGCCATTATAGCTTTGGTCAAACAGACAGAGCTACTTATTTACCAAGAAGAACTCACTTTTTTTAAGACCGCTGTAGATGAAGAATTAAGCAGTATTATTGTAGGCTTAAAACAAGAATTAGACGAGTCTACTCATAATTTAATTGCCATAGAAAAGCAGGTAATTAATTATCTAAATCAGATTAAATACCAAAGTGGTTTTCTGAAAAAATTACGTAAAATAAAATATTTAAAGGACCAATTCACCCTACGAGCCAGTACCGATATAGATGCCGTACTAAACAGTAAAAACACCTTGGTTTTTGAACCAAACCCTTCCTACCCTGTAAAACTATCACTAGACCAACTGGTTAATGACCTCGAAGTTTTTGAAAGCATTCAGAAAGTAGCGACAAAGGTTCAGACAAAAAAAACATTCAAACCTTTGCTTGCAGAGGCCATTGCTACCGACTATTTAAATACGGAGATCGAAGAAGAAATCCTTATTAATTTAAAGGAAGTGATTTCCAATTTCCTCTCCACAGGAAACAATTTATTTGATTTTATAATGCAGTATGATTTTGTAAAAGAAGTTCCCTTTGAGGAACGGGTCACGATTTATTGCCAAATGATCTCAGAATACGAGACGGAATTAAATATAGGTCAAGAACACCAAAGCTACAAGAACATAGAATACACGATGGTATACCCAAAATAATAGGATATGAATACAACACATTACACGTCAGATATCTTTGAAATATTAAGTAAAGGACAATTTATATGCTCCAATAGTTCCGATGCTTTTATTCGTAAATTATACGGAATCATAGACGAAGCCCAAACTTTCGACTCCTTATACGACTATTTTTATAACATAAATTTCATACTAGAAAAAGGTAATGAATATTATCTTTTTACTAGAAAAGAGCCCAAAGTAAGTTTAGAACGAAAAATTGAAGCGGCATATAAATGGATCGATATTGTCGATTTTTTCAAAACCTATAACAATTCGTTTGTCTCCGGTTTTAAATTTACCATTTCAGAAATAGACGCACAGCTAAGCACCAATTCCGACTTAAAATCTAAGTTAGAAGGACTTAAAAAATACACACAAAAGAACAGCAGCCATGTGGCGATAATTAGTAAAATTATAGACCTTTTGATTAAAGATAATTTCATTGAGCTACAGGACGATATTTCTAACACATACAAGGTGTTAGCTTCCTTTAATTACCTCGAAGAATTAATTTCAACCATACACATACCCGAAGAAATAGCCGATGAGATTCCTGAATAAAATAGTATTTATAAATAGTGCTTCCGTAAAATACACCGAGATACAACTGGATGGAAATGTCCATTTAATAGGAACTCAAGGGGTTGGAAAAAGCACCTTGCTACGTGCCATTTTGTTTTTTTACAATGCTGACAAAACAAAACTGGGTATTTCTAGAGAAAAAGCCAATTTTGACGCGTATTATTTCCCGTACCAAAACTCCTATATCATATTTGAAGTCCTTAAAGATGGCGTTCCTTTTTCTGTGCTTGCATTTAAAAGCCAAGGGCGTGTAGCCTTTCGTTTTTTTGATGCTGGATATGATAAGAAATATTTTATCGACTCAAAAAACAGGGCTTTTGAAAATTGGCAAAAAATAAGAGAAGCCTTTGGCGAAAAGGTCTACCATACAAATATCATCCATAATTACGAGGAATACCGAAACATTCTATATGGGAATAACAAAGGATTGGATGTATCGTTTAGGAAATATGCACTGTTGGAAAGCAAGCAATACCAAAACATTCCAAGGACCATCCAAAATGTGTTTCTAAACTCGAAACTAGATGCTGAATTCATCAAAGAAACCATTATAAAATCCTTGGATGAAGAAGAGATTAAAATAGACCTTAGCGCCTATTCACATGATCATTTACGGAATTTTGAATCCGAATTAAATGACATAAAAATATGGACAAATAAAAACAATAAAGGAGAAATTCCTATTCTAAAGAAAGCCCAAGCTGTACTGGATAATTACCGTGGTTTAAATTTCTTAGAACGTGAAAAAATTGAGTTTGCTCAAGAACTTTCAGGGGCGGTTTCTTTTGCCTTAAATGCGCAACCCGAGATTAGTACACAGCTCCATGAGGAGCAACAAGTAGAACGAGATCTTAAAGAAAAAAGCGATAATTTACAACTGATTTTTGATGCAAAAAAATTAGGCATTCAAACCGAAATTGAACTTTTTAAAAAGCAATTGGCAACAGCCAAAACTAAAAAAGAAGCCTATAAAAAACTACACATAGAGGACCTTATAACACGTGTTTCTAATAAAAAAACCTTAGAATCGGAAAAAGAAGGATCCCTAAGCGAAAAAAGAGTCTTAACGGCACAGTATTCAGAAATCGCACATAAATATGAAGCCTTAGTACTGCAATCGAAAAACCAATTGGAACAGTTTACCAATGAACAAATTCGTGAAAAAAACAAATTCTCCGAAGCCTTACTCTCAGAAAAAGAAGCACTCAATAATAGATACCTGGTTACTACAGACGCTATAAAGGAGCAACAAGTAAAAGACAGGGAAACTTGTGAGCAGCAAATCCAAGATAAATCTTCGCTAATTAGCCAACTTGAAAACAAGAAAGTAAAAGCGACCTACCATCCTTATTACCAAGTAGAAATAGCGGCATGCACCCAAGAAAAAGAACAGCTAAACCAACTGGAAAGCGCTGCTAAAAACAAGATAAAACAGGCCGATATAAACACTGGAAACCTACGTGCAACTTGGGCTTTAGAAGAGGAAAAAATTGCGATAGCACATAAACAGAAAGAAACAACGTTCGTAAGAACAAAAGAGCAACTAACAGAGAGCGAACAAGAATTACAGTTTAAAATTGAGAACAGTAAGGACTCCCTATACGGTTGGTTAAACACACATATTCCCGATTGGAATACAAACCTTGGAAAAGTAATTGACCAAGAGCAAGTGCTTTTTAATAAAACCCTCTCCCCTACGTTATCTGAAGAAACTACCCCAAGTTTTTACGGGGTGCATTTAGATTTAAGCAAGGTAAACAGCTCTGTAAAAACAGTTAAAGAATACAAACAAGAACTCCGTTCTTTAAGCATTAAGAAACAAGCTGTTATAAAAGAAATAAATACACTAATAGCAGGCAAGGAAACGGATCTTAAGCGATTGAAAAAGAAATTTAAATCCAACATACAAGTCTTAAAAGAAAGCATTGCTAGCAATGAATATATTTGCACACAACAAGTAGCCAAATTGGCTAAAAACACTGTTAAACACAGTGAATTCATTAAAAAGGCAAGCCTAGAAAAAGAAGAAGCCCTCGCTGAAATAAACAAAGAAATTGAGCAATATAGTGCAGAGAAACTAGAACTACAAGCCTCTAAAAAAGCACTTATAGCAAATAGTGAACTACAGTTAGCAAACAATCACAAAGAAAAAGAGGAAGAGATACGCTTAATACAGCACATACATAATGTAAAAGAAGAACGTATAAAGTCGAGAATTATTGCAGAAAAAAGCACAGTTCAACTTCGTATTACAGCATTAAAAGAAGAAGAAAAAGTAGCCTTAGACAAAGGAGGTGCAGATACCGAACGTATTGTTTCATTAGATAAAAAAATCGAAAAAATAACAAGCGAACTCTCCTTTATTGAAGCGAACAGAGATACCGTTGTAGAATATAACAAAGACAAGCGGGAATTGTTTGACAAGCTAAGTTCGTTTACCTTTGACAAAGGTATCTTAGAAAAAAACCTCGCTATTGAAGCGTCCAAACACACACTTAATAAGAGTAAACTAAACCGTCAATTAAAGACTCTTAACAGCTTAATAATCCGACTAAAAACCACCTTAGACGGCTATAAAAAGAGTCTTCTAGCATTTGAAAACTTTAAAAAATCTGAAACCTACCCTAGTGTAAAAGAAATTATTGAAAACCTTAGCCCGGAGACTAGTAACGACAAAAACATAGAAGATTTAATTAAATCTATTACTGAAAAACACTATGTAGCCATCACCCGTCTTCAAGAATTACAAAGTACGATCATAAAATTTGCAGGTAATTTTCAAGAAGATAATATCTTCAGCTTTAAAACTCAGTTTGTAGACAAAAAAGATTATTTTGACTTTGCAGAAATGTTACAAGAGTTTATGCAAGAGGATAAAATTTCGGAATATGAAAAAAGAGTGAATGAACGTTTTACTCATATCCTCCAACTGATTGCCAAGCAAACAGGTGACCTTATTTCTAAGGAAGGTGAAATACAAGGCATCATTACAAAAATAAATAAGGATTTTATCTCCAAAAATTTTGTGACAGCCATTAATAGTATCGAAATGCGTACTATTGAAAGTCCACATAAAATAATGAAACTTTTGATAGAGATAAAACAATTCAACGACAGCCATAGTTATGCGCTAGGCGGTGTTAATTTGTTTTCTTCCGACAAGCTAGATGCTAAAAACGAAAAAGCAGTAAAACTACTCAAACAACTGGTACGAGAAATAAACAATCATAAGACAGCGACCATTTCTTTATCTGACTCCTTTGGGCTTGAATTTAGAATTTCGGAAAACAACAATGATACTGGATGGGTAGAAAAATTATCGAATGTAGGATCTGAAGGAACCGACGTATTGGTTAAAGCAATGATCAACATCATGCTATTGAACGTGTTTAAAAACACGGCTTCAAAGAAATTTACAGACTTTAAATTGCATTGTATGATGGATGAAATTGGTAAATTACACCCTAGTAATATCAAAGGAATTTTAAAGTTTGCCAACGAACGTAATATTCATCTTATCAATGGTTCTCCTACCACGTATAATGCGATAGACTATAAATACACCTATCTTTTATCCAAAGATAAACAGAACGTAACCATGGCAAAACGCTTGGTAAAAAAGATATAGAACATTAATTAAACGATAGCTCCCGATGATAAGTAAACGAAATGCGACACTTTTACAAATACTACTCCAAGGAAATACACTGCGTGGTAGTACTGCAAAACATGCGTTATTTAAAACCCTTATTGCGGAAGATATCCTACAACTAAATGGAAGGATAAAACAAACAATCCAATTGATAGATCCAAAAGGATTGCTTGTTTATCTGAAAAACCAACACCAAATCAAGGATCTAGACGCCTATATTACTGCGCTAGAGGATGAAGACACATTGCGTGCTACACTTGTAAAAGTTGCTGGTGATTCTAAAATAAAAAAGATAAGAACTTTTAAAGGCTTCTTAATAAATAGTTATATCCCCTTAGAAGCGACGCTTAATAAGCGTCCTTTTCTGGTGGATCCCCTCCCAGGTTCTTTTCATTTTGTTTATGATTTCGAAACCTTTATCCCACCAGTAAATTGTACAATTATTGGGGTAGAAAACTCGGAAAACTTTAGACATATACAAGCACAAGCCTATCTGTTTAAAAACCTCAACCCTCTCTTTGTGAGTCGCTATCCACAAAACCAAAGTAAGGACCTGCTACAGTGGTTACAATCCATCCCAAACAACTACCTCCACTTTGGAGATTTTGACTTTGCAGGGATTGGTATTTACTTGAATGAATACAAAAAACACTTACAAGAAAAAGCAGCATTTTTTATTCCTCCTAACATTGAATGGTTCATTGAGAACTACGGAGATAGACATCGGTTTAATATTCAAAAAGAAAATTATGACGCTAGTACTATCAAAGAAAAAGAACTACTCCAACTGATAGACCTCATTAAAAAACATACAAAAGGACTGGATCAAGAGTTTTTTATAGGTCAACCATTGGTTTAATATTCGCTTTACAAAGCCCCTTAAATAATAAAGAGAACTTTCTTTTTTGAGGATTCATACATAGATAAATTACACTTAAAAATACAGGCGAATACTTGCGTCCAAAGACAAGAAATCAGTCTTCGTATACATGGAATTTAGCGCTTGTTTTAAACTTGGGCGATCGTATGACCCCGCGAGTAAAAATACGATCCGTTGCTTTTCAAATTCGGTCGTATAGCGAATACTTGCTTGGTATTTTATATAATCCGCACTTAAATAATCACCCCTTGGTCCTGCGACCCAGGAAGTGTATAAATTATCTTTTGCCGCATTCGGCTGATGTGAAAAATCGATGTTTTTATGATAGATTGCTGCCATTGTTGTTTCGAGATTACGTCCGTTAATTAGGGATAAAAATGATACATTAGGACCATACATATAGTTGGAATACCTGAATATATAATTGTAATTTTTATCCAAATTATCACTGTTATCATAGCCTAAGAATAGCCCTACAGCATGTAGTATTTTATYTTTAAAAAAGACCTTGTTTGAGSTCTGTACTCTAAAACAATTTGCKTTGTAGTTTTGAACATACTCCTGTTGCTTTATATGCCATAACTTCCCMGTCCCTACAGTAAAMACCCCTTGTAAATTACTRGARAAATACCCCTGASTAAAAGCGTGAATATAMGTTGCTTTGAGACGCTGTTTTGAGTATTTATATTGTGTAATTTYTTGGTTTTTAGCCACAGACACAATGGTTTCGTCCGTCCARTTCTCGGTTCCAAAACCGGTATCAACATAGACCGAATACCTATTGTTTTTTGTGTWTTTTGTCCATTGYAGCAAGCCYCCTATTTCAGYTTCTTCCGTAAGCAKGCCAAATGGAATGTTTTTTAAATAAGTTCCCAATCCTGCATTCAAGTAGAGGTTATAATCCAATCCTTGTGTTGCGTGTTGGTATTTATTAGAGAGTTTGGATTTGGTTTTCTTAGTGCTGTATTTCAATCCTAAACTCCAACTATTATTCTTCGAAACAGCATAGGTCCCAGACACCGTACTTTCTACGTCCAAACTAGTTTGATTATTTCTCGTATCAATGGTTCTAAAAGCCATCAACACCTTGTATTTCACATTCAATCCCAAGGCCAGTTTTTGCGCTAACAATTGCTTGGTAGCGGTGACATTAAATTGATAGTTCTGTAAATTCCAGTTCCCTGATTTTTTCATAAACAGGTAATACGGAGACTCATTTCTTTGAATATAATAAGACAAATTACCCCTGACACTATCCGCCACTTTATGTTGATATTCAAAAGCGCCATAAAAGGTCCAGTCAGATTTTGACAGCTTCACTATAGAAGCCGTTTTCAACTTGAGCCCGGCACTTTTCGAATACAATTGAGGGTTTCTAAAATCACCCTTATCTTTAAAATAAGACAATGAAATATACGACCAGTCAGTAGTCTTCCAATGTGACAACATGGAAGGAGTTTCGCTAAAAACCTGTTGATAATAGCGTTCTTGAAAGGCAGTACTACACCCGTCTTGCAAGTGTTCTGAATTAGAAACTTGTGCTGTAATCCCTAGGGAACACAGTATAAAAAATAACGATGATTTTAGAATTCTCATAATATCAATACTTAATAAGTAATCCCATCATAACCACGTTGATTTGGACTAGCAATAGACTCAAAATCCACACTAGAATCATTGGTATCCTGCAATAATAATCTACCAAAACGTGTCGAACGTACCTCATCAATTTTACGTTGCATACTCATACTAGAATAGAACGCTCCACCATCCGCTTTTAAGAAATTAAAACCACTATCTACCGTCGTAGGAATTCTCTTATAGGCAGCAGCACCAGAGTTTTCTAAAAATTCTGCACCGTCTAGAATAGTGTCTACTGAAATTTTAGTCAAGAACACTTCGCTGGTAGTTCCCTCTTTTACATAAGTTACAATATCATTTTCTGTAAAGGCATTGTCTTGTCTAAAAATAACCACGCTTGTCCCGTATAAATCGAACAACCACAAACCGTTATTCATGTAAATATTTATCATGTTTGGCACCGCTGGATTCTCTAAATCAAAATAGGCATTCCCAGTCAATCCTTGGTTTTCTCTCCAATCCACAGAATATCGCTCTAAATCCGCTCCGGTATTGTCCACTGCAAATGCTTCTTTAGGATTTCCTTCTTTAAAGTTCACGGCGTTCAATGCAATCACAATACTGCTACCAGGTTGTACTGGAAATTGTGTTCCATCACCAGGGATTTGATCAATAAAATCAGCATATACATACTTACTAATGTCTAATTCTTCGGTAATAGGGTGTTTACTACTCGCATTTCCTGTTTCACCGTATAAATTAGCGATGTACAAACCATCCGCAAAAATCACCTCAGCAGAATTATTAAAAATCTCTATAAATTGATCTTTAAATAAAGACGCATAACCATCTGCTGCGCCGCCATAATACACTTCTTTAATCACCAAACCTGCATTGGGCTCTACAGCATCTAAAGTCAATGTTTCAGCACTTACTTCCTGACGTTTTACCTGAATACCAGTTACAGAACCACTCAAGGCATAATTTGCCTCTTCTCGCGTCTCCGAAACAGTGATATTGTAAAGGCCTGCAGGTAGGTCTAAAAACACATAGTTACCGGTACTATCCGATTGTCCTTCTACCTTGGTATTGTCTACCGTATTGAGCACCGAAATAGTTAGGTCTGCAATAGAAATGTTTTTCAATCCTTCTTTTAGGGCTATTTGTACTTCTAATGTTCCTAAATAATTTTCATCATCTTTTTTACAAGAAGCCAGACATAACACCGCCATTAAGACCAGTAATTGTTGTTTAAAAAAGAATTTCTTTTTTTTCATAGTTGAATCGATTTTCATATTTGAGGGTATTTATTAATTAATTTTCTGTTTATTTTAGTTTAAATATCATAGAAAAACCGACCGAGATATCACGGTTCAATGTTCTTCTATACTGATGAATTTCGTAGGTAGGATTCTTCCATAAGTAATTATTTGCATAAAAACTAAAGGAATGCCCTGCCTCTGTCTCCTTGCGTATTTGCAAATTAAAATTGGTATACAAAGGAGGTTTTTCATAGATCGTATAGCTTGTTTCTGCTAATTTTAGATCTGCGTATGCGGCACTTGATTGTTCGTTTTCAGGAATTGGTGTATAGGCTCCCGATGTATCATAAAAAGCATATGGATACAAGCTTCCTTGTTCATTTTCTTTATAATTAGAAAAATTAAGATCCCCAGAAAGTGTACATACCAATCCTAAACTGGGGAGATGTTGTATCACCGTTAGGCTTCCTTTAGTCAAATAACTTGTAGTCTTTGTATTCTCATAAACACCATATCTGGCTTTGCGATCTCCAATCACATATTTAGAGATTCTAAACCGATAACTATGGTCAAATTCCTCGGTTATAATCTGTGCAAAACGAACATTAAACGCTGTATTTGTCGCCTCAATTTTTGGAGGTATCACCGTGAGTTCCATCCCTTTGGTATGTGCAGTATAACTATTAATGGGACTGTTGACTGTTCGTAAAATGCGAATAATTTCTCCGGGGATTTCTTGGACCACGGGAGGAGCATCCTTAGGTGTTTCAAGTACTTCGTACAATTGTTTTTCTAGAATCAATAAAGATGGACTTAAGTAGATTCCTCTTTCTAATTTCTTGTCATAAAATGTAAGATGAGCAGAGAAACCGTAGCTATTCCAGTCTGCGCTAAACTCTTTAAGTGCTACCCTACTAGGCTTTAACCCCCTGTTTACTGGCTGTATCACTTTTGTTGAGACAATTGCCAAGCGCGATGCTGGATTTTCTGAATAATAATTGAAATTGGTATAATCAAAATAGCTGGGACTAGGATATATTTGAATCAATGCAGGTGCCTTATAGGAAAGTCCCCAAGCAGCCGTAAATTTGAGCTTTTTATAAAAGGTACTAGAGGCCGTTAATCTTGGCGACACTAGGTGGTAACGACTGTTCATATAATCATAGCGGAGTCCTAAACGAAGTTCTTGACTTGTGTGCTCACTACTTCTCAGTATCTGTGTTTGGTGATAAGATGAAAACGTCTTTGCTGCAGGAATTTTATTGAAGTTAATAGCTCTACTCCCTACAATATTTCCGATAAACGAAATATCACCCGAAGACACTCTTCCTTTTCCTTTGTTTTTGTCATAGACAAATTGCAGGCCTGTTTCAAATAAAAATGTAACTGCATCCCTACGAATTTCCTGCGCAGCTTCTATACGTGCATTAAAATTGATAGGAGCTCCATAGATGTTTTTCACCTGCCTGTAGAGCAAGGGAGTATAACTGGTAAAAAAAGTACCCGAAGTCAACGATTCTATAATGGGCAAAGGACCGTTTGTTTGCATGCTATTAAAATAAGAATGTTGCTGGTCCAAACTGGTCGAAAAATTATAAGACAGTTTCCCTAAAACATTTAAATTCCCTGAGAGTGACCCACTGTATTTCACCGATTTCACATCCGATTCATTTTTATAAATTTCATCTGCTTCATGCCTATTGCCATCATTGGCGTAGTAAAGTTGAAAGGCTGCCGTGTTTTTCCATTGATAGGCAGATGACCATACATTGGTCCATTTGACACCTAAATTAATGTTTTGATAATAGGTCTTTTTCTCTATGGGACTTCCATTGGAATACACATAGGAAAAATTGGAATTTAACACCCCCCATTTAGGCTTCAAAAGTTGTCCTTTTGAGAGTCCTATTTGATAAGTGGTTGGAGTAATATTAGCAGATATATACAAAGGTTGGACACCTGTTTTACTCTTCACTATAATCAAGCCAGAGGATACATTTCCGTATTTTGGAGAGGCAAGCCCCGTAATTACTTCCACACTTTCTATGGCGGGCATGGCAATGCTACGTAAATCTACACCTCTAGCAACAGTTGCATTGCCGCCACTCAAGGAAGCTGCGGGGTTTTTGGCCTGCATGTTCGCATCGTTGCTCATGGCGACTCCATCTATAATAACAGCGGTTCCAAACGCATTTGCAGTAGAAGCCGCTGCTGTTCGAATAGAAGCCTGTTGTACCCTGTTTTGATTGCTCTCCTTAAATTCGTTTCCCGGAAGCAATGAAAGCACGTCTCCCAAACTAATGGCTTGAATTTGCTTAATCGCCTGCCCCGATATTTTATAAACACTGGTACCTTCCCTACTTTCTTTTATACGGGCAATAACCACCACTTCTTTTAATCGCAAGGTTTCTTCTAGGAGTTGTATTCTTAATAATCCATCAAATATAGCTTCGTATACCAGGCTCACTTTTTGTACAGCATAACCCAAGGATACACTGTGGAGTATTTTTGTATTTTCTGGAACGGTTAAGGTGAACAAACCTTCTTGGTCTGTTGTCGCATAATAACGTTTGTTTTCTGTATAAACAGTTGCTAAAAACAAGCCTTTTCCTTCCTTATTTATGACTTTCCCATAAATCACACGGTTTTGTGCATAGCTAAGACCTGAAAATAAGCTTAACAACATGCATACTATGCCAACAATACATTGCTTTATATTGTTCTTTTTCTTATTTAGATTCATTCTAACTTGTTAAATTTAACCTAAGAACCCTGCCTTTACCCTAAAGGTTCTTTTATTACATCATGTAGTGTCTGTAAAGAACTAGTTACTCTAGTTGTGATTGCAATGGATAAAACACAATTTTATACGCGTACATATCCTCATTAAATAATTTCCCCACAAATTCTTGTAGGTCTTTTACGGTGATGCTATCTAGGATTTGTTCAAAATTAGAAGGGCTGTCTATATTGTAATCTTTAGTGATATAGGTCCGCAATTGTGAATAGAAAAAATGATTGTAATTTTTCCTGTCTAACCGAGATTTGAGGTGACTTTTAATTGTTTTATCTAAGTCTGTTTCAGTAATATCACCCCGCTTTATTTTTTCAATCTCACGAACTACAATTTGAATGAGTTTTTTTGATGCTGTAGGATCACAATCAAAGCTCACGGCTAATTCTAAGGACACCTTAGGTCTTTCGTACAAACGACAAGAAACGGATGCTCCGTAGGTTCCTCCTTCTTCTTCTCTCAAGGTTTCCGTAAAACGCAATCTCAATATATCCGTCAAGACTTGTGCAAGAATGGTATTCCTATTGGTATGGGCAATCGTTGCAGTTTTCCATTTCATTCGAACGTCTGCTTTCGGAGTTTTCATGGCGATATAAATATCTTTTTCAAGCTTTTTAGACTGCCAATTTAATTTGTGGTCCACATATGTTTCTTTCGTTCCATTGGCTGGAATAGCTGCCATAAACTGGCCCAATAAGGGTTTTAAAACTTCCTTGGAAATATCACCTACAATAAAAAAATCAAAATCAGAAACCCCTGAGAAGCGCTCTTTGTAAAAAGAAATTACTTTCTCCATAGCAATGGCTTCGATATAAGTGCTGTCTCTTAAAGGCATTCTTGGAAGTTTCGTCCCATAAATAGTTTTTTGTAAACTATCCCTTTTTACAGCACGGATATCATACTCCTTGGTCTGTAATCTTTTTTGAAGCTTGTTTATGGTACGATTGAACAGTACTTGGTCAAATCTAGGCTGTGTAAATTTCAAATAAAACTGTTGAAATAAAGCAGCCGCATCTTTTGTCAATGCATAGCCTGTAAGGGTCTCTTTGGTTTCAGAAACCCCCATTCCTATCCTGGCGACCTTTCCTGTCAACAGCTTGTTTAATTGACTATTTGTGTATTTATACAGCCCCGAACCATTGGCCAATGAACTTATAAAATTAACAGATGGAAGGTCTGCTGGCTTGTATATAGAACTACCTCCATCACTCTCACCAGTAATGTAAAAATCGCCTTTGTTTTTATTGGCAAACTTATAATGCACCTTGCATCCATTCGAGAGTACAAACGTATAGGCATCGATGGTAGGATGGTAAATTTCTTTTGTGATGGAACCTTTTGTAATCTGTAGCCCATCCAACAGATTGGTTGTGATACTATCTTCCTGATAGGCTTCTAAGTTCAAATATTGCATCTTATCCAATAGTTGTTCTGCTTCGCTTTTCGTCAAATTATCTTCCCCCACAATCCCCGTAACCAGTACGACCCTGTTTTCTGAAGTAAATAAATCACTGAGGGCTTTTTGTATCTTCTGAGGATTTAATCCCGCCAACATCTCGGTTAGCAACTCATATTCAGCCTTGAGATCCAACATATTTTCTTTATCTAAATATTGATGTTTGATCTTAGTGAGTATATGGTCATGCGATAATTCTGCTTCTTTTTCTATTCGAAACTCATATCCTAATTTTAAATTACTGACAGCTCTGTCTATTTCACTGGCTAAGAAACCATGTCTTTTTGCCCGTTCAAATTCAGTCATCACAAAGGCAAAGGCTGCTGCTTGTTTTCCTAATTTAGGATAAAGTTTAATTCCAAATTGATTTGATAATCGCGCCAAAGAGCCAATATATGCAAAGGCCTTTAAAAACGGAACGTCCTCTTCTTGCCTAAGGTCTTCCAAACGACTATTAACCATCGCCAGTGCCAAGTCTCGATATAACGCTTCCTCTAAGTCTTCCGAAGTTTTTGTCTTTAGTGCTTTTGGAAATCGAACCACATAACTGATACTCGCTGTAGAAATCTCCTTATCTAAGGCCAAATTATAGGCCAATTTCGCTGCCTTATCAATGGTAATATTGGGTCTATGTTTCGCGTTTTTTATTGGTTTTATCTTGGAAAATTGCGCAATGATCTTTTGCTCAACAAGGGCTACATCTACATCTCCTACCACAGCAATTGTCTGCAAGTCTGTACGGTACCAGTTGTGGTAAAAATCCCGCAATGCATCATAGGAAAAGTTTTCTACAACGTCCATATCTCCTATCGGAGGTCTCTGGGCATACTTTGAGTGATTATACAAGGTTGGAAGCATCATTTCATACACCCTATATCCTGCCGAATTACTAGTTCTCCATTCTTCTTTTACAACACCGCGTTCTGCATCTATCTCTTTGGGGTCAAGTGTCAAGCCATCAGCCCAATCCGCCATTACCAAGAGCGAAGCATCTAGCATGCCTTCCTCCTGTATAGGAATACTACTCAGGTTATAAACCGTTTCATCAAAACTTGTATAGGCATTGATATTTGTCCCAAACACAAGTCCATGTTTCTCATAAAAATCCAACAAACTTTTTCCTTTAAAATGCTTGGTTCCATTAAATGCCATATGCTCTAAAAAATGCGCCAATCCTTGTTGGTTATCTTCTTCCAAAATAGCACCCACATTCTGTATCAGAAAAAAACTAGCCGTGTTTTCTACTACTTTACTGGGATAAATATAATAAGTCATTCCGTTTTTTAAGACCCCAGTTTTTAAGTTTTTATGCGTACTTAAATGCCTGCTTTGTGCAATCGACATATTTGAAATAGGTAAGAGTATCGCTAATAGAATTAGGCTATATTTTAACATGGGTGCTGTGCTATAGATTTTGAAAGGGCAAAACTATAAAAACAAATTCGAAATAACTAGTTTATTTAGACTAATTAAATATAAGCATCGTAAATAGCTGAAAAACAAATGAGTTAAGTGACACATACCTGATCTAAAACAAGAATACAAGAATGAAAAACGCATTAATTGAGGACAAGTAATCGCTACGATTACGGCATTTCCTGTCTAAATAACGAGAAATGAGCGCATAACCACAATCACTTTTTAAAAAACAATACACAAAACTTCAGGTCGTTTTAAGGTGGCTGCTAGCCTTCCGTCTAAAGCGCAGAAATCCACACCACCACACTCTTAGAACTCGGTGTTTTTGCAGTATGAGCATAACTATCGATCGGCACCAATACATTGGCTTCTGGAAAATAGGTAGCACAGCAATTCCTTGGAATATCATACGGTACTATTTTAAAGGCATCGGCTTTACGAGTCACCCCCTTGTATTCAGAAGTAATACTGACAATTTGTTTTGCTACGAATCCGCGTTGTTTTATATCTTCTGCATTCATAAAGACCACTCTTCGTTCATTAAAAACACCCCGATATCTATCATCCAATCCGTAAATAGTGGTATTAAATTGATCATGACTCCGAATGGTCATCATCATAAACTCCCCTTCTTTTAAGACTCTTTCTGACACTTTATTGACCGAAAACAATGCTTTTCCAGAGGGCGTATTAAATTGGCGTATTCTCGCGCCATTGGGCAAATAAAATCCGGCTGGATTTTTCAATTGCTGGTTGTAATTTTCAAAGCCTTTTATCAAGGTTTGAATGTCATTTCGAATCAAGGAATAATCGGTCTGATAGCCCTGCCAATTAATAGAAAAACTATCTTTTAAACTTGCCATGGCCAATTGACAGACAATGGCCACTTCGCTTAATAAATTATCGGAACAAGGTGTCAAAATCCCCTTAGTCGCCGATACAATCCCCATGGAATTCTCTACACTTTGAACTTGCTCTCCTGATTTCTGAACATCTTTTTCCGAACGTCCTAAACAGGGTAAAATCAAGGCTTCTTTTCCCGTTACTAGATGAGACCTATTTAATTTAGTGCTAATATGCACCGTTAAATCACAATAGCTCATGGCTTCTGCCGTATAATTAGTGTCTGGTGCTGCGGACAAGAAATTCCCACCCATACCTATAAATACCGAGGCCTTTTTATCATGCATCGCTGTGATGGCATCTATTACGGAATAGCCATGATTGGCAACCGGTTTAAAGCCATATTTTCCTTCCAATTTATCTAAAAAAGCTTGTGGTGCTGCTTCCCATATCCCCATGGTTCTATCCCCTTGGACATTGGAATGTCCACGAACGGGACAAGTCCCTGCTCCTTCCTTGCCGATACTTCCTTTTAACAAGAGTAAATTCACCAATTCTCGGATATTATCCACGGCATTTTCATGTTGAGTCAGCCCCATGGCCCAGCAAATTATAATCCGTTCATGTTTGATCACTTTTGCTACTATTTCCGAAATAACCTCATCAGAAACTCCTGATTTCCGAACACAATCATCGTAATTATATCGTTTCAAATCATTTATAAAAGCATCGTAACCATGGGTGTGTTCTTCTATAAAAACATGGTCAAAAATAGCCGCTCCTCCTGCTTCCTTTGCTACTAATTGTAACATAATGGCTTTAAAAAGTGCCACATCACCATTGATGGTAACGGGTACATATAAATCTGCAATATCTGTTCCTCCTTTTAAGAGTTTAAGTGGACGTTGGGGGTTTGTGAATTTCACCAAACCTACTTCCTGCAACGGGTTTATAGCTATAATTTCACCGCCATGCTCCTTACATTTCTCCAATGCAGACAGCATCCTTGGGTGATTTGTTCCTGGATTCTGACCTATCACCATCACCAAATCTGCTTTGTAAAAATCATCTAAGGTAACCGAGCCCTTCCCAATTCCTAGTGTTTCTGTCAATGCTTTTCCACTTGCTTCGTGGCACATATTAGAGCAATCTGGGAGGTTGGACGTTCCATAAGCACGCACAAACAATTGATATAAAAAAGCGGCTTCGTTGGTGGTTCTTCCAGAGGTATAAAAAACAGCCTGATTAGGGTCTTTCAATGTTTTAAGTGTACTGCCTATTTTTTCAAAAGCAGCTTCCCAAGAAATCGGTTCATAATGACTTCCTCCTTCTGGTAAAAACAGAGGCCCTGCCAATCTTCCCGATTTTCCCAATTCGAAATCCGACCAACAAGACAACATATCGACGCTGTATTTCTTGAAAAAATCAGATCCAATAATTGTATTTTGAGCTTCCTCCGCCATGGCTTTCATCCCGTTTTCACAAAATTCACCCAGCGTCGTCCGTTCATCATCTGGATCTGGCCAAGCACAACCAGGACAGTCAAACCCACCTTTTTGATTCAGTTTACTCATGATCTTAATCGCATCCACAGGGTTCATATATGTATTTACCTGTTTGAAAACCGAGTTTAAAGCGCCCAAACCAACACTGTTTTTAGGAACTTCCGTAATTTTTAAATTTGTAAATATTTCGGAAGTGGCTGCTTTTTCCTTGGCTGATAATTTCATAAAATAAATGCTTGTTTCAACCAAATATAACAAGAATACGATACCTATATATGAATTTCATAATTATTTTACAAATCATCAAAATTACACACGGTTAAAAACGACGACTAATTATAGCGAGTACCGTATGTTTAGATCTCGTTCTATTGTTTTATTCAGCTAAAGAGAGCGCCCTACAATACAAGATCCAGTCTTCACCATAAGTTAGCAAACCATTCCTATTATAGACAGGCTTAAAAAAGGAATCAAACACAGGTATCAATCGTATCATTTACCTCAACAAAAACATTAAGTCCCCAATAAAGATACAGGGATGTTTTTATATTTTTCTTTAGCTCCCCCACAAACCGAACAACAATACGAGTCCGGAAGTTTAGAAAACGCAATCAATTCAAATCCTTCAGTAGGTTGCCCCTTATGTTCATACAATGTAAAGCAGACCGTACACTGATGGACCAACTGCTCGGTAACCATGGTGTTTCCCTTTACTTTTTCTGGCAATGCTATGGAGTGCTTTTTTTGAAATGCATCAATAATATCAAGAATATTTCTCTTAAGTTCAATAAAACTTAAACGCCTACTATGAAGCCGGTAAGACCTATTGTTTAGCTGTGAATCTTTGGGAATATATATTTCAAAATAATCAATTTTTAAAAGCTTGCTCACGGGAACAATCTTTATAGCAATCAATGGAAAAGCATCTTGTTCCCCATAAAAAAAACCAAGTGTAATCCCCATACATCGGATTTTATTTTGGTAAAAATAATTGATCATTTTATCCTTGTAATATTGAAACCGAGGAATGGATCCCTGCATGATCCAATTTAATTCGTAATAGGCATGCCCTGTTATGATATTATAATTCCCTAAAAAGCTATTCCAACTCAATTTGTTGACTTGGAGAATACTTCTAATCAATAGAGAGCCCCAAGTAGTGACATAAATATTAGAAATATCCTGTTCCTTACATAAGGTCGTTAAATGATCTACCAGTGGGCTACTAAATTTATTTTCTTTACAAGTAATTCCTAGCCAGTACTTTTCGCTGTATTTTGTAAAAACATCATAGCAAGGCATTTCCTGTGTTGGCAATTTCGGTATTTTAGAAAACCCTTTGTAGTTATAACGGATCTTAGTATTGATGAATTCTACCAATTCATCATTCAAAACAATACCTTCTAGCTTTTCGTAATAATTCTCTATCTCTTGAATAAGCATGGCGATGTACTTTGAATCGATTAACACAGGCCATAGAAACGGACTGTCTTTAGCATCAAAGCAGATATATAAATACCAATAATCTACGAAATCTGAAGCTATAAAATTTAATTGATTCATTAAAACCGGAGTGAGGTGCTGTGTACCATCTACAATTCCTATCTTAAGGGGAGAATATTTTTTCATTTGCTTATAGATCGAAGTATACGTTCCTGTATGTATCCATTTTTTTGACGAAAAAACATGTAAAGAAGGCAAAGAAGTAATTACGTGATTTTCTAGGAAACGATTCTTACGATGTACCACTTCTATTCCTTCTTCTTCTAGTTTTTCCGTCACTAGATGCACGAGATCCTTTGGTAAAGGAAGGATTAGTTCTTGACGATTTCCGACAAATACATCCTGGATACCAACTCGAATAGCGATGGCCATTATTCGCTTTAATTTAGCCACATTAAACCTTCCCGCAAAGGAAGGAATTCTAAGATACTCTTGTTCCATTCGCCTTGTTTTTAATCATTAATAATGCTAAAATTTCGGGTTTACAACTTCCACATCCTGTCCCAGCCCCTGTATGTTTCATCACCTCCTGAAGATCACAATTAGTTGTCTTATTGATCACTTCTTCTATATTCCCTTCCCCTACATTGGCACAAGAACAAAGTAATTTTCCTTTTACAAGTTCTTTTTTAAGACCATTGGGACGTAGTAAGGTATCACGTACATCATTGAGTTCTGAACTATTTTCAATTAAGTCTTTAAATGATAAAAATTCGTCACGATCTCCAACCAAAATAGCGCCTACTAATTTGTTTTTATAGACCACACATTTTTTATAATACTGACGACTCAAATCTTCTATTTTTATAATTTGATAGTCTTTATCGTCTGTATCTGGTGGATCTACGAGTCCTATAGAACAAATATGTACATCCTTTGCTTTTAATATATTCATGAAGATACTCCCTTTATAATACGCATGAGGATCTCCATAAATTACTTTTGCCAATACCTTTGCCTGTTGCTCTGCTGCTGCTGTAATCCCCCAAAGCGTACCGTTTAACTCCGCTATTTCTCCAATACAATAGACGTCTTTATCGCTACTTTGTAAATATTGATTTATCAGCACTCCCCTGTTACAAGTAATCTCCGCCGTTTTTAGCAATTCTATATTGGGTCTTGTACCAATGGCAGTAATGACTAATTCACAGGCTATTTTCTGTCCACTTCTCAAACTGACTGCTGTTATTTCTGGATGTCCATTAAAAGCCAATACCTCATCATTCATATAAAGGTGTATTCCTTTTGCGAGTACTTTTTGCTTCAACAATTTACTCGACTGCTTATCTAGTTGTAAGCCCATCAAGCGTTCGTCTATTTGTACCACGTGGACTTGCATTCCTATAGTAATAAGTGCATCGGCCATTTCAAGTCCTAAAAGCCCACCCCCAATAATCACCACGTGACTGTTAACTTTCAATCGTTTTTGAATCAACTCGATACTTCCTCTTTGTCGAATGGTGATGAAATTAACTGCATCTTTCGGGAAATTTGGTGGGACAAAAGCACGACTTCCAGTGGCTACAATTAAGGTGTCATAGGTATGTTTCTTCCCTGTTGAGTCGATAACATACTTCTTTTTTTTATCGATTAAATCAATAGACACACCTATATGAACCGTGATTCCTAATCGCTTAAAATCTTCTACTCTCAATTTCTCCAAATCCTTCCATGTTTTCTCTCCTGTTAGGTAATGGGGTAATAAAACACGATTGTAAAAGGGATGTATTTCTTTACTAAACACCTCTATATGACTCGCAGCATCACCTAGAGCCCGATATGACTTTACAAACTGAGTAGCCCCGGCACCTGCACCAATCACAATTATTTTTTTAACTTTAGGACGGTGTTTAAACAACTGCACAGCAGCATATTTATAATCTGGCTGTTTCGATTCTTTATCCAATATAGGAGAGGTAATATTATTGGCCCTTCCTAAATCGTTTTGAAATAACTTCCCCCAATGCATGGGAATAAACAGTACGCCTTTCTTTATCGTATCACAAATACGCGCAAACAATTTAACATTGCCTCTTTTTCCAATAACCTCTACTAAATCATCTTCTTCAATTCCTAAAGCTTCGGCATCGCTAGGGTGTATTTCCACAAATGGCTGTGGCGCATGCCTGTTCAATGCACTTACCTTTTGGGTACGCGTCATCGTATGCCATTGGTCTCGGACACGTCCAGTTAACAATACAAAAGGATAATTTTCCGAAAGCTGCTCTGACCTCAACTGTGGATCCACTCCGTATACGGACGCTTTCCCAGAATCCGTATAAAACTGATGGTCTTCAAACAAACGTTTCGTAGCCTGTCTCTTCTCCGAAGTATAAGGCCATTGTACACCGCCTTGTGTTCTTAAAAGAGTATAATCAATCCCTGAAACATCTAGATTCGTTCCTTGGGTCATTTTTTTATACTCCTCATAAATAGCTTCATAATTTTGATAAGGAAATTGTTTTCCCCATCCCATTTTTGCTGCAAACCTCCAAAGGATTTCAGCATCAGGAAGTGCATTTCCAGGTGGGTCCAATATTTTTTGCACTAAATTCACCCGTCGTTCCGAATTGGTCATCGTTCCTGTCTTCTCCATATATCCTGCGGCAGGTAAAACCAAATCCGCATAATGAACCGTGGTAGAAGCATTAGAGATATCTTGAACAATCACAAATTTCGCTTTTCTTAAAGCAGCTTCAACTCTCCTAGCATCGGGTAAACTTACGGTAGGATTGGTACAAATAATCCAGATGGCTTTCAATTTCCCTTCATAAAGAGCATCAAACATTTCTGTGGCTGTCAAGCCTTGTTTTGTAGAGAGCCCACTAACATTCCAAAAGCGTTCTACTTCTTCCACGTGAGCTGGGTTTTCATAACTTTTATGAACGGCCAACATAGAACTCAATCCGCCCACTTCTCTTCCTCCCATCGCATTGGGCTGCCCTGTTAATGAAAAAGGACCATTTCCTGGTTTCCCTATTTTCCCTGTAATTAATGACAGATTGATTAAGGCAATATTTTTATTCACCCCAATCGAACTCTGATTAAGTCCCATGGTCCACATAGAAATAAAGCCTTTCGCATCCCCTATCCAAGAAGCTGAAAGTGCAATAGCATCCGTAGTAATTGCACAGATTGCTGCGGTTTCTTCGATGCTATAATGAAATACTTGCTTTTTTAAGGCCTCAAATCCAGTGACATGATCGGCTATAAACGAGCTGTCTATTTGGTCATTTTCTATCAGCCATTTAGCAATGGCATTGTAGAGATAGACATCTGTCCCAGGATTAATTTGTAAATGTAAATCTGCAATACTCGCCGAAGCTGTTTTCCGAGGATCCACCACGATTATTTTAACACTTGGATTGGCTTCCTTATGAGCTTCCAAACGACGAAACAGTATTGGATGACACCAAGCAGGATTTGCACCGGCAATAAAAAAACAATCGGCTAATTCTATATCGTCATAACAGATAGGCACACTGTCTTCTCCAAGTGTCTTTTTATAAGCAACCACTGCCGAGCTCATACACAAACGCGAATTTGTATCTATATTATTGGTCTTAATAAATCCTTTTACGAGCTTATTTACAATATAATATTCCTCCGTTAATAATTGGCCGGATACATAAAACCCTACAGCATCGGGACCATAATTATTTATGAGTCCTTTAAATACACCCGCGGCACGTTCTAAAGCGGTATCCCAACTCACATCTTGTAAGGGAGATTCTCGATTCCACCTCATTTGAGGTTGCAATAAACGATCACTAGTATCCATTACCGTATGGTGGAGGCTCCTTCCTTTGGAACAAAGCATGCCTTTATTTACGGGATGGCTAGTATCCCCTAATAAATCAATCTCGTTGGTATGCGCATTTCTTTTGAGTAGCACACCACAACCGACACCACAATACGAACAAATTGATTTTGTATATGAATTCATAGCTTTTTTAGTATTCTTAAATAGTTACGGAACATGACACGGTTAAAAAAGAATCGTATTCCACTGATTTAAAGTATTTAAATATATTCATTTTTTATTAGTTTAGACAGCCAGAAGATTAATGGAGTTCTAATTCTTTATGAGTTTCACGAATTTTAATCATTTCTTTCTCCGCCGTTTCGTCTTCCTGCGGACTGAATTTAATCAATAAGGAAAGAAAAGAAACCCCAAGCACCAATACTCCTAAAGTCATAAATGCATGCGACCAACTAAAGCCTTCTATTTTAAATAAAAACAGTCCTAAAACGGCCCCTGTATTCCCACCAGCTCCAACAATACCCGCAATAACACTTGTTAATTTTTTATTGACAAAGGGCACAATAGAAAAGGTCGCTCCTTCCGCCATCTGAACAAATAAACTAAAGACAATAAGTACCGGAACTAAGGCAGTAATATGATGAATCTGGGCAAATACGAGCAATACACACCCTTCTATAAACAAGGTCGTAAACAACCATTTTACACGTCCATTCAATCCTGATTTTTTTCCGAATTTATCTCCATAATACCCTCCTAAAGTACGCGCAAAGAGATTCATCAACCCAAAGATAGCTGCAATACTAGCTGCTAGTATGGGCGTAATTTTCATATCGTTGATTAGGTATAAAGCGATGTTCGAATTCACGATGAGTTCAATTCCAAAACAAGCACCATAAATAATGAAAAGCAATACAACCCGATAATCCTTTACTGCTGTTAATAATGGTTTAAGCGTAAATTTCTCTTTTTCATCTACTACTTTAAAATTCCCTGTAGGAGTATCTTGCGTGTACTTATAATACAAAAAACCCATAATGACCATAAAAAAACTAGGAACTGCCATCGCATATCGCCAAGCCAACTCTTCGGGCATAAAAAACGCAAAACCTACGAGTAATAAAGGCATTACTTGTTGTGTAACACCGCCACCTAGATTCCCCCAACCTGCGGTAGTGGCATTTGCAGTTCCTACAATATTTGGAGCAAACATTAAGGAAGTGTGTACCTGTGTCAATACAAAGGAAGCACCGATTGCCCCCACAAAAATACGAATGACTAATAATTGCTCATAGTTTTGTATAAAAGCGGATAAAAAAACAGGAATTGCTCCCAATATCAGTAGCCAAGTATAGGTACGTCTCGGTCCAAATTTATTTGCTAAGACGCCAATTAATAAGCGCATGATAATCGTAGATCCTACAGCCCATTGCGAAGTAGTCACAAATTGACTGACCGTAATCCCTAAATCATCAATAACCCATTTCGCCAATGCAGGAAAAGAAAACCATCCAAAAAAACATAAAAAGAAGGCAAACCATGAGAAGTGAAAAGCCCTCATTTGAGGTGATTTAAAATCCCATAACTTAATAGCAATAGCTGGTACTGTATTTTTTGTTTTCATAGTTTTTTATTTATGACTGGTGAATAGTGAACAGTGAACAGTGAATGATGACTACTTTAATCCAATTCCGTAATAATGTATCCACAATATCAAGAGATCCTACTTCCTGATTCCTAAGTCTAACCAAACGAATCCTTCATCTAATTGCTTAATCCAATTCCACAACAGTGTATCATCAGTAATGGTGAATAGTGACTACTTTAATCCAATTCCGTAATAATGTATCCACAACATCAAGAGATCCTACTTCCTGATTCCTAAGTCCAACCAAACGAATCCTTCATCTAATTGCTTAATCCAATTCCACAACAGTGTATCCTCAGTAATGGTGATTAGTGACTACTTTAATCCAATTCCGTAATAATGTATCCACAACATCAAGAGATCCTACTTCCTGATTCCTAAGTCTAACCAATCGAATCCTTCATCTAATTGCTTAATCCAATTCCACAACAGTGTATCCTCAGTAATGGTGAATAGTGACTACTTTAATCCAATTCCGTAATAATGTATCCACAACATCAAGAGATCCTACTTCCTGATTCCTAAGTCTAACCAAACGAATCCTTCACCTAATTGCTTAATCCAATTCCACAACAGTATTTCCACAACGTCAAGAAGTCCTGAGTCCTAATTCCTATATCAATCCACGCGAATCCCTAATCTAATTTCTATCATCTAACATCTCATATCTAAACCTCAAGTCCTGCGTCCTGATTCATGCATCTATCCACACGAATCCCTAATCTAATTTCTATTATCTAACATCTCATAGCTAAACCTCAACAAGTCCTTCGTCCTGACTCTTGCGTCCTAATTCCTGTATCAATCCACGCGAATCCCTAATCTAATTTCTATCATCTAACATCTCATAGCTAAACCTCAACAAACACCATTTCATTCTCAATTTTCACAGGATATGTTTGAATCGTATAGTCCTCTCCACTCAAACAAGAACCATCCTCCAGAGAAAATGTTTTCTTATGAAAGGGACAGGCAACTTTAGGCCTATTCTGATCACTTCCTATAAGTCCTCTAGACAAGACCATTTCTTTTTTATGAGGACATAGATTTTGCGTTGCAAACCACCTATTTTCTTTCGAGAAATTAAAAATGGCAATCTGTAAATCTGCTACTTTTACACAGGCACCACCATTTGTAGGAATGTCACTTACTGCGGCTACTTTTATCCAATTTTTCATTTGCTTTTTTTATATTATTGATCAACAGGCACTCCCTAACATAACTAGGAATACGTTCGAATGGCACTTTTTTAATGTCAGTGAAAATGTTAGAAACACACGTTTAGCAATTAAGAAGACTCCCAAGGTTTAGGCATTTTCATATCTCGCATCGGTACAAATTCAATCGTACTATCCTCTTGGCTGCTATTCACAAAATGAGTGAATTTACTACGCTTACTAGGCGTCTCAACCACGTCTTTCCATTCACAGATATAGCTATCTACATGGTGTTGCATTTGACGTTCTAAATCAGCACAAATCCCTAAAGAATCGTCCAGTATCACTTCTTTTAAATAGTCGATTCCACCAGAGAGGGTATGTATCCATTTGGAAGTTCTCATTAAGGGTTCTGCTGTTTTTATATAGAACATCAAAAAGCGGTCTATGTACCGTATACAGGTAGCCCTGTCAAGGTCTACGGCAAGTAAACTCCCGTGTTGGGGTTTAGCGCCACCATTCCCACAGACATATAAATTCCATCCTTTTTCTGTAGCAATAATCCCAAAGTCTTTGCATTGCGCCTCGGCACATTCTCGAACACATCCAGAAACAGCAGACTTTAATTTATGCGGAGATCGGATTCCTTTATAGCGATGTTCTATTTCTATCGCAAAACCAACTGCATCTTGAACACCATACCTACACCAACTAGATCCTACACAACTTTTAACAGTTCTCATAGATTTTCCATAGGCATGTCCGCTTTCAAAACCAGCAGCGATTAAGGTTTCCCATATCATTGGTAAATCACTTAATGAAGCACCAAACATATCAATGCGTTGCCCCCCAGTAATTTTCGTGTACAAATCGTATTTTTTTGCGACCTCTCCAATGACAATCAATTTATCTGGAGTGATTTCTCCCCCAGGAATTCTAGGCACCACAGAATAGGTTCCTCCCCGTTGAATATTGGCTAAAAATCGATCATTGGTATCTTGTGCAGTATCGTTATTATTATCTAGGATAAGATCGTTCCAGATGCTTGCAAGCAAGGAAACAACCAATGGTTTACAAGTTTCACAGCCACTCCCTTTCCCTAAATTATCTAAAACACTTGCATACGATTTATAGGACTTTACCTGTATCAGCGAATACAGCTCTTGTCGGGTATAAGTAAAGTGTTCACAGATGTATTTTTTAACATCCTTACCCAAAGACTGTAATGTAGCTTCTATCAACTCATTTATCATAGGAATACAGCCTCCACATCCCGTTCCTGCCTTCGTGCATTTTTTCAACTCGTTTAGCGAAATTGCTTCCCCTTCTTTTATGGGATTACAAATCCCCTCCTTTGTGATGTTTTCACAAGAACAGATCAAGGCATCGTCTGGTAAATCCACTACACTCAAGCCTGTAGCTCCTTCCGTTGTTGCAGGGGTAATTAAAGACGAAGGAGTCTCTGGTAATTTCATTTTATTCAAGGTCATTTGCAAAAGCATCCCATAAGAAGAAGTATCTCCTACAAGGACACCTCCAAGCAAGATGTTCTCTTTTTTACATATGTTAATACGCTTGTAAATTCCTTTTAAACTGTCTTGGTAGATGATGGGATAACTATCGCCCTGTGCTTCACTTAAAGCGTCCCCAAAACTTCCTACTTCAGTTCCTATCAACTTCAATTTAGTAGACAGATCGGGCGCAGAGAAAAACTGTGTATCCTCCGACAATAAATTATGCGCCAATACCTCAGCCATTTCATAACCTGGAGCCACCAAACCAAATATCATCCCATCGAACAAGGCCACTTCGCCTATCGCAAAAACATCCTTTATCGAGGTTTCTAAGGTGTTATCTACGACAATTCCTCCACGATCTCCAAGCGTCAATCCCATTACTTTTCCCAGCATATCATTTGGACGTATGCCAGCAGAAACCACCAACATGTCTACTTTTAAAAATGTATCATCATTAAAAGACAAACCTTCAATACTTCCATTTCCACTAATTTCTTTGGTACTTTTACTCAGGTGAATTTGTACACCACTTGCTTCAATCTTTTCTCTTAAAAGTGTCGCTCCTGCAGTATCCAATTGTCTTGGCATTAAACGCGGAGCAAACTCTACAACATGGGCTTCTAAATCTAAGTCTTTGATGGCTTTGGCAGCTTCTAAGCCCAACAATCCTCCTCCGAGTACTGCTGCCGTTTTACAGGTTTTACTGTAAGCGATAATAGCGTCCAGATCATCAATCGTTCGATAGGCAAAAACGCCTTCTTTATCCATACCTTTAATTGGAGGAATAAAACAACTGGAACCAGTTGCAATAATAAGTTTGTCAAAATCACGGATAAGACCACTTTCTGAAGTGACTTGCTTTTTAACAGTATCCACCGCTATAATCTTATCGTTCAACAATAATTCAACCCCTTGGTCTTCATACCAATTCTCAGAAGATAAGGCCAGTGAATTAAAATCTGGGTTTGTAAAATAACTAGAAAGTTGAACCCTATCATAAGCTCTTTTGTCCTCTTCTCCAAAAACAGTTAAACGAAAAGAATTCAGTCCGCCTTTCGCTACAAATTTCTCGCAAAACTTATAACCAACCATTCCATTTCCAATTACTAAAATCTTCTCCATAGTACCGTATTTTTACTTACCGCTAAACTACGTAAAAATACGTAACAGAATATGTAAAAATAACCCCCTTAAAATCAAGTCTTTATAAAAACGTCAAGTAGATTTTACGATTGCCGCAAAAAACTAGAGATTCGTATACTAAATAGGATTTACCCCTTATTCGTAAATGATGGTATTTGATCAAAACCCGCTTCAAACTCCTGAAGCCTTGGCATCTCAAATCCCAACATCACACAATATGCCATGGCATTGTAGATAATTTTATTTCGCACATAGTCATTCTTCCCTTCCATCGCTTGTTGTACTGTATTCATAATACTGTTTGCTGTAGGAGGATCTAACTTGGGTTTTTCAGGAACAAGAATCCCCAATTCCTTAGGACTTATTATTTTTTCAATGATAAGCCCATCTTGTATCAGTGCGTATTCTGTGGGCTTATCCAAAGAAAGTTGAGGAGATCCTTCTTCTCCTTTAATAACCAATGATTTTATTGTTTTAGCATGTGCCAATACTAATTTAGACATGGTCATTTTATATTTCTTATGGGTATATCCAACAATACCGTAGGTAGTATCGACAGCATGTATTGGATGCAGAATTTTCTCAAAGGTTGCTATAAAGGGACGTTTCACCATGTGTTCCCTTATCAAATTAAACCCATTAATTTCAGGACTAAACTCCGTATTATTCACATATGCCCAACCTGATGTGTTTAGATGTGCTACCGCTTCTGACAACGAATTATCACTTGGATACCCCATTGTTTTTAACAAGGTATAATTGGTAAACCCAAACTTTGGAGCTACACACACGGCACCATGAAGTACCGTTGGAAATCCCATGATTGCTAATAATTGTGCTACAAAAACGGAATAATTTTGAATGCGTTGCCAACCATCATAATTATTACAAATATCTATAAGTACAGGGATCTCTGTATTTTGTCTTGTGGAATGTTCCCAAAAAGAGTTCAAAAACACGAGGTTCTCTTGAAACGTTTCTCTTTTCAAACGCTCCGCTTCTAAAAACACCGCTTTTAAATAATCCGGTATTTCTTCTTTAAACAAATAGCTGACTCCTTCATACGCCTCTTTCTTAGATAAATCATTCCCTGCAATTACCTGTCGAATAATTCGTACAAAGTCTTCGTATTCTGTTGGGAACAATAAATTTTGCAGTTCCTTTGGCAGCTGTAATCTTTGCTCTTTAATATGTGCTATTAATGTGGCTTCCTCTGAATTGGCTTCCAAAGTTAATAAAGCGGTAAGCATCGTGGCCTGGGTTATCACTTCTAAACTACTATCAAATAACAATTCTCTCAATAGCATGGTTTGGCTCAAATCAAGGTGTTTACTTCCTGATGGACCAATGCCCTTTTTACGTAATAATTCTTTTAAAATTTCATTTTTATGCATAAATACGTAGTTATATAGGTGTTTATTCGTATTTTTACTAAGTTTTATTTAGAACTCATGTTAAAAACTTCATTTCTTAGGCTTTATTTTATTTTTGGAATCCTAGTCATCACTAGTTTTTCACTAAGCCTATGGCTATCTAAACAACTTAATAAAGAGATAAATATATCAAAATTAACCATACAAACTCTTGAAGAGCACTATTTTTCAATGAAAGTGTTGGATTCTAATAACAGATACCCAACTAACAATCAACAAATAAACAAAGGTTTCTCTTATGATGCTTCTATTCAAAAAACAACAGTACGCTTAGAATCTCAAATTACAGCACTGCAATTATCAAACAACACAAGCATTCCTAAATTACTAGAAATATTAAAAACCAATACAAAAGAAATTTTACGTAAAAACACCTCAGAACATCTAGAAAAAACACCTAGTTCAAGTGACTTCAATCGCTATACAAACAGCCACAATTCCCTGCTAAAAGCAGTAGAAAAGTACCGTATAAATCGAGAAAACAAGGTGCTTGCTTTAGGCATTATCAGCCCCCTAGTACTCTTGCTTCTTTTTATGGGGTCCTATTGGAAATTATTTAGACCTACTCTCCTAGATGCCCAAGAGAGAGTCGCTCATTTGAAATCAAAAAATGAAGTTTCAGTTGAAAAGATCAACTCCTTAAAACGATCAAATAAAAATCAAGACGTCTCCCTAAGCAATTACAAAGACCTACAAGATGCTTTTATAAACAACAGTTATATCGTCCGGCTAGACACCTTAGGAATTATTACCCTGGGGAATTCAAATTTCTCTAAACTAACGGGCTATCCTGTAGAGGCTTTTTTCGGAAAACGAATTGCCGACCTCGCAAGTGCCATCCATCCTCCTTCTTTTTTCAAACACATGTGGGAAACCATGAGAGACGGAGAACTCTGGCATGGAGAACTACAGCTACAAACAAAAGAAGGGCAATTAATTTGGATGAATTTAAGATTGACCCCTGTCCTTAACACTACTGATAAAACCCTCAGTTATATCGGTACATTTATCAATATTTCTCAACGATTTGAAGAGGAAATCGACAGCCAACGCAGCGAATCTCAAGCCATTATTCACGGACAAGAAAACGAACGAAAACGAATTGCATTTGACCTCCACGATGGCTTAGGACAACACTTAACGGGATTAAAACTAACTATAGAGGCCTTAAAACTAGAAAACACCACAAAGCAACAGCAGCTGTTAAGTAACATAAAAAAAGGACTGAAAGATACGATTAATGAAACCCGAAGAATCTCTCATAATTTGATGCCTGCATCTATAGAAGAATTTGGTTTACAAGCTGCCATTAGACAAATGGTATCCGAACTGAATGAACAAACGGAAACGACCATTGTTTTCGAGGAAAAAAGTAACATTGAACGTATGAATCCTCGCATAGAAATAGCTATTTACCGTGGCGTACAAGAATCCCTTAGCAATGCTATTAAATACTCTCAAGCGAGTATGATTAACGTTATTATAGATGCCACCAATGCCTATTACCACATTCACATCAATGATAATGGGATTGGTTTCGACCCCAGTGCCACCGAAGAATCCACTAAAAGTTACGGTTTACATACAATGAAAGAACGTGCCAAAATGTTTCACGGAACATTTTATATCCGAAGTCAACCTTCCGAAGGCACCTATATCCACATGACCGTTCCCAAACAAGGCTGACCAATAAAACCAATTAACTTACATCGTTCCGATACACGAAGTTACAACAGCATTCACTCAAATAACACGCTATCATCATGAATAAAATACACATACTCATCGTAGATGATCACGCCATGATCAGACAAGGCCTTAAATTAAACATCGAAGAAGAAAGCGATATGCATATTATTGGGGAAGCCTCCAATGGACAAGAAGCAATTGATTTTGTAAAAGCACATCAAGACATCGACATTATCCTTATGGACATCACCATGCCTATAATGAATGGACTAGAAGCATTGAAAACCATTGAAACCCTAGAAACACCTCCTTCCTGCTTGATTCTTTCCATGCATGACAATGAAGAATTTATTACAAAAAGTCTCGCCAATGGCGCTAAGGGCTATTTATTAAAAGATGGAAGTAGTGAAGAACTAATCAAAGCAATACGTGTAGTCCATGCAGGAAATCGCTATTACAGCACCAAAGTATCGCAAATCCTTGCCGAACAATATTTAAAAACACTGACAGGAGAAGGAAATCCGAAAGAAAACCTCGATAAAAATAAATCACCACTCTCAAAACGTGAAACTGAAATTTTAAAAATGATAGACAACGGCCTCAACAATAAAGAGGTATCCATGCACCTAAAGCTCAGTATTCGTACCGTAGAGGTCCACCGATTTAATATGATGAAAAAATTAAAAGCAAAAAACGTATTGGAACTATTGAAAAAAGCACGTAATAATGGTTTGTTAATGCCCTAATTCATTTGGGTTTCGACACCTTGTATTCATCGTTAAATGTATCAAGCACCCAATTTATTGGCTTGTTAATAATATATTTTGATATGTTTCAAAATGATTTTTCATTTCGGATGATATGGTCCTGAAAACGCGATTGCCATGAAAATTTCGTATCCCCATTTTTCCGTGTAAATGTGGTTACCGCTAGGACCCGATGCATCGCGTCTCTACCCGCTGTATCACATCCATAATCACCAATAAAATTAATCACAAAAAAAGAGGACAAGCTTTCGCCTGTCCTCCTGTAAAAAAATTTAATAATAGTCGTAATTAAAATGTAATTGCTACACCATCATAACATGCTTGCATAATCGCTTTCATTTCTTTTAAGTCTAATTTTCTTGGATTGAAAAGAGTACAAGGATCTTTCATAGCATTTATTGCCATTCCTTCTAATTTTTCATCCCATTCTTTAGCGCTAATTCCGTATTCTTTAAAAGAAGCAACTACCTCTACAGAAGCTCTTAAGTCGTACACTGCTTGTGCAAATTCTTCTGAAGTAGATTTCCCTACCAAAGCAGCCAAGTCTTCATACTTATCTGTTGCTTTTGAGTTAAAACGAATTACATTCGGCATTAAGATTGCGTTTGCACAACCATGAGGAATCGCAAAAGTACCACCTATTTGATGAGAAATTGAATGTACAATTCCTAACCAAACATTGTTAAATGCCATACCTGCCATACTTGAAGCATCGTGCATTACTTGTCTTACTTTTAAATTGTCTGGGTCTTCAAATACTGTAGGTAAATTCTTAAACACCAAATCAATTGCTCCTTTAGCTAAAGAATCGCTATAGTTTTCAGCAATATTAGAGACATAAGCTTCCACTCCATGGCTCAATACATCCAATCCTGTGTTTGCTGTCAAACCTTTAGGCATACTTGCGCTTAAATTTGCGTCAATGATAGCAACATCTGGAGTTAATTCATAAGAAACGATTGGGTATTTAGTTCCTTTTTCTCTGTCGGTAATTACTGATAATCCTGTAATTTCTGTTCCTGTTCCACTGGTAGATGGAATGGCTACAAAAATAGCTTTCTTACGCAATTCTTTTACTGCGAACAATTCCACTAACTCTTCTAATTTAGAATCTGGGTATTCATAGTAGATCCACATTGCTTTTGCAGCATCAATTGCTGAACATCCACCTAAACCAACAATAATGTCTGGTTTTTCTTCAAGAAAAAATGCTGCTCCTTTTAATACTGTCTCAATTGATGGATCTGCCTCAACTCCTGAAAATACAACATTTTCAATTCCAGCTTCTTTTAAATAGTTTTGAACTTTCGCTAAATAACCATTTTTTTGAACGGAACCTCCTCCAATTACGATTACTGCTTTATTTCCTTTTAATTCTG
>NVRM01000138.1 GCA_002400885.1 Flavobacteriaceae bacterium | reverse complement strand
ATACATCATTCTAATATCTCATTTTTTACATCGTAGTTCTTATTTGCGTTAGGGATAGAAGCGGTTACCCTGCAGTTTTTTTTATAGTGGAGGAACGCAGTGGATCCGCTATGAAAAAAGCGAAGCGTATGAGCGTATAGCCCGACCCTTTGGGGAACGCCCTAAATAGGTTTAGCTAACTATGAAATGTTAGATGTGAGAGGTTAGAAATGAGATTCCAGAGATTAGATATGATTTTAATAAAACATTGTAAGGCTAGAAAAAGGAGGGTAAAATGTTTTATAAAACCGATGCTCATTAATTCAGGAATTTGTACAATAATAAATGTCAAATTTTAAATGAAGCTTCAACTATTGTTATTGATCCATAAAAAAACCACCACGTGTATGTGGTGGTTAAAGTAGGAAAGGAGGCTAATTAGTTCCTCGTATTATTAAAGTACATAATTACAATCGATAAATTATGATTATTTCTTATGCTGCATACGTCGTTTTTCTTTGGAACCTTTAGTGCGTTTATGGAAGCCTTTTTTACGATGTTGGTTCATTTTTTGAACATGCATTTCGCTCCATTTTTCGTATTGATCTTTATTTAAAACACGTTTCATTTGTGCCTTATGAGCAATTTTTTTATCCAACCTAGCTATGGCTTTTTCATATTTTTGAGTGTCGCTAAGTGCTACGCGTTGTTCTCTGTTATTCTTGAATTCCGCTCTCATTGATTTTCTGTCCGTGGCCATGGCTAAATGCAATTGGTGAATCTCCTGTTGTTGTGCTGTGTTTAGATCCAATGCCAATGTCATTTTTTTAGTGTGTAAAGTTGCTTGTTGCTCTGGTGTGAAATTAGGATGGCTCATTCCTTTTCGTAAAGTGTTTTCTTGCGCGTTTATGCTAGCCGTTATACTAAATACAAGTACGATTATTCCAATAATTTTTTTCATTTTTAGGTGTTTTAAATTTATATAGTTATTGTTTCTATGACCACTGAATTACAAAAAGGTTTAATTACTTTTCTGTAAATGACTGATTTTAACAGGTTTTTAAGAATTTAATTACCTTTATAAAATTAGATTGAGTGTTTGTTAATTTTGAGAAAGAATGAGAATAGCTTTGACATCCAGTTCATTAACAATTAAAGGGTGAATTATTGACCTAAAGAGCAGTTATTAAGGATTTTAACGTATTTTTGCAGCGATGGAGAAACAACTTAGACTTTCAGATTGGTTACCAACCACGAATAAAGAGGTCAAATTACGAGGATGGGAAGAGCTAGATGTAATATTATTTAGTGGAGATGCATATGTAGATCACCCTTCTTTTGGTCCGGCAGTGATTGGACGTATACTGGAGAGCTACGGGCTTAAAGTAGCAATTGTAGCACAACCAAGTGTGCACGATAATTTACAAGATTTTGAAAAAATGGGGAAACCCCGTTTGTTTTTTGCGGTTACAGCAGGGGTCATGGATTCTATGGTGAGTAATTACACAGCGAGCAAGCGTCAAAGAGATAAGGATGCCTATACACCTAATGGAGATAAAGGGTTTAGACCTGATTATGCAACGGAGGTATACAGTAGGATATTAAAAGATAAATTTCCGGATGTTCCTGTACTGATTGGAGGTATAGAAGCGTCTTTACGTCGTGTAACACACTACGATTATTGGAGTGATCAATTAAAAGCCAACATACTTTCAGAATCCAAAGCGGATATGTTAGTGTACGGAATGGGGGAACAGCCTTTGCGAGAAATTGTAAAACAGTTGCAAAACGGAATTCCTTTTTCTGAGATTAAAACCATTGCTCAAACGGCGTATTTACAAGATAAAGACATGGCTATTCCGGAGAAAGATCCTTGGGAAAGTAAATGGATCGCATCGCATGAGGCTTGTTTGAAAAGTAAGAAGGTTTTTGCGGGTAATTTTAAAACAATCGAGCAGGAGTCTAATAAGATTTATGGAAATAGATTGTTGCAAAATATAGGCGACAAGACCTTGGTGATTAATCCACCCTATCCTACGATGACTGAAAAGGAAATCGATGGTTCTTTTGATTTACCATATACAAGATTACCACATCCTAAATATAATAAAAGGGGCGCTATTCCTGCTTTTGAGATGATTAAATTTTCTATTAATATTCATAGGGGATGTTTTGGAGGTTGTAGTTTTTGTACTATTTCTGCACATCAAGGGAAATTTATTGCGAGTAGAAGTAAAGAGTCTATTTTAAAAGAAGTAGATAAAGTGGCAAATATGCCAGATTTTAAAGGCTATTTGTCTGATATTGGTGGACCTTCTGCCAATATGTATAAAATGAAAGGGAAGATCCAATCTATCTGTGATAAATGTGTGGCTCCTTCTTGTATAAACCCTGTTATTTGTAGTAATTTAGATACCTCACATGCTCCTTTAACGGAGATTTATCAGGCTGTAGACAAGCATCCGAAAATTAAAAAATCATTTATTGGAAGTGGAATTCGCTATGATATGTTGGTGCCAGAATTCAATAAAAATGCAGATCCAAAAGAACTGCGTCAGTATACAGAGGAAGTATTGACACACCACGTTTCTGGACGGTTGAAAGTAGCGCCTGAGCATACTTCAGATCCTGTGTTAAAATTGATGCGTAAACCATCGTTTTCTAATTTTCATCAGTTCAAATCTATTTTTGATAAGATAAATATTCGCAAAAAATTAAACTTGCAGTTGATTCCTTATTTTATCTCAAGTCATCCAGCAAGTGAGCTAGAAGATATGGCAAATTTGGCAGCGGAAACTAAGGAAATGGGCTTTAAATTGGAACAAGTACAAGGATTTACTCCAACACCTATGACCGTGGCTACTGTGATTTATTACAGTGGATATCACCCGTACACTTTAAAGAAAACCTATACACCTAGATCTAAAAAAGAAAAGGACGAACAACATAAATTTTTCTTTTGGTATAAAAAAGAAAATGCAGATTGGATCCGAAATACCTTGCGTAAAGTAGGACGTACTGATTTATTAAAACGATTGATGCCGGAAAGTAACTATTCTAAAAAAGGAAAGCATCCACAAGTTAAAAATACGTTTGATGATACGGTAACAGAAGTTCAGGAAACAAGAGGTAGGAGAGGAAAGAAGACCAAAGGAGCTAAGAATTTTGAACGTGTAGAATTGAGAAATTCTAGAAACAAACCTGAAGAGGAAGTACGTAGTTCTAGAGGAAAACGTGTCAAAGTAAAAGCAACAGGTAAAAAGTTTGAACGCGTAGAGATAAGGAATTCTAGAAACAAACCCGAAGAAGAAGAAGTACGTAGTTCTAGAGGGAAACGCGTCAAAGTAAAAGCAACAGGTAAAAAGTTTGAACGTGTAGATACTAGAAATAGTAAAAATAAAAGAAATAAAGAAGAGGAAGAGAAAAAAGCGCCAAGGAATAGTAATAGAAAAAAATCGAGAAATAGTTATAGTAGGAATTAAAGATAACCTTATTGTTGACCCAAATTACACGTAAATTTCTTATGAAAAAACACCTTTATCTCCTGTTTTTAGCAACAAGTTTATTGTTCGCTCAAGAACCTGTAAAAGTGGATTTGTCAAATCCGAATGCAACAGTTTATACGCATTTATATTTTTTACAATCCAATTCTTATGCTCCTGAAAAAGCAGCCAAAACGGTTCTAGGACTTGAGGAAGCAGAAGCCATAGATGTGGTTCAGAAGTTAAAAGAAATTCTTGATGGAAAAGGCTTGATGGTTGATTTTTCAAAAGTACCTACCAATGCAATGCATATGGATTCTGTGACCTTTGGGACGCAGCATAAATATGTATTGTTCCCGAAAGAAGCACCTGGAATTTATCTAGAGAAAATAGGGGCTAAGTGGGTGTATTCAAAAGAAACAGTACGAAATACCGACGCTTTGTACAATGCTACATTTCCTTGGTTTGCAACCTATTTGAAAAAGTTTATACCCAATGTTGGATATCAATCCTTATTCGATATTAAATTATGGCAGTATATAGGACTCTGTTTGCTTTTATTAATTTCTTGGGGACTCTTTTATATGCTACACAGAATTCTGTTTTTTGTATTGAAAAGAATTCAATCGCTTTTCAGTAATATCACAAATGAAGATATCACGGATTCCTTACGAAAACTAGCGAGACCCATTTCGTTGTTGTTATTGATGGCTTTTATAAAAATGATGTTGCCATCCTTACAATTCATATTAGGTATTAATCATGTATTATTCATTGGTTTAAGTATTGTTGTTACCGTATTTTGGATCTATGTGTTTTTAAATTTGGTAAAAGTAGTGATGAGTATTTACCGTACTTATGCTGCTAAAACACATGGGAAATTAGATGATCAATTAGTGCCAATTTTACATAAGTTCTTGTTAGGATTGGTCTTGTTTTTTGGACTGTTGCGTTTTTTAACCATCTTAGGAATGGATCCTACAACAGTGATTGCAGGGGCTTCTATTGGAGGTTTGGCCTTAGCATTGGCCTCTCAGGATACGGTTAAAAACCTGATTGGAACTTTTATGATATTCCTTGATAAGCCTTTTCATATAGGTGATTGGATTGAGGCTGGTGAAGTAGTAGGGACTGTAGAAACAGTAGGATTTAGGTCCACAACAGTACGTGCTGCAGATACTTCTGTCTATCAAATTCCAAATAGTACCTTGGCAGAAATCGTGGTAAATAATAAGGGACTGCGTGCTTTTAGGCGTTATCAAACAGAATTAGGCTTGCGTTATGATACACCAGCAGAACTAGTAGATGCTTTTGTAAAAGGGGTAGAAGTCATCATTCAAAACCATCCATCTACACGAAAAGATGCCTATAATGTGGCCTTTACAGGATTTGGAGATTCGGCTTTGATTATTTTGGTGAATTTGTATTTTGTGCAATTGGAATGGGGGATAGAACAAGCCTCAAAACATGAATTTCATTTAGATATATTGAGGTTTGCTAAAAAATTAGGAGTTGATTTTGCCTTTCCATCATCCACCATAATGATCGAACAATTTCCGGACAAATCCTCTTTGGATATGAAATACAATATAGATGAAGATCGTATTAAAGCCTTGATGGAATCTTTAAAGAAGAAGTAATAAGGCGCCGTATAATTTTTAAAAAAAGCTTGAATCTAACCCTGTTAGTTTTAAGCTTTTTTTTGTTTAGTTATAGGATGAAACCAAGGGCTGTGAAATGGTTGAGTTACTATGTATACGGAGCTGCTATGCGTTGTGTCCGCTTGTCAATCTATGGGGCTATTAAAAGGGCTTAAAGGAATAGCAAGCTTTCGTTTTCAGGAATCTATAAGGTCTAGTCATTGCATTGATTAGTAACTTTAGACCTTGTTATTAAAACTCCTTTTGTTTGCGATAATTCAGTCTTTTTAATTGCCTTATTAAAACAAAAAAAACAGTGGACCACTTGTTAAAAGCGATCCACTGTTTTACTATAAATTCTAAAAAAAAGAAGCTTATTTAATTGGATTTAAAATCACATCAATACGTTCTTCTATGTCTTGTAAATGATATCTATTGGTAGTATTTCCATTATACATCACTTTCTTTACATCGCGTTGTAGGCGTTTTAACTCTCCTCTAACCATTGCTTTAATGTCAGATTGATTCGTGTTTACTGCCATTCCTTTACGGTATCCTCCGTAATCAGAGCCTTTTTTAATGTTTTTTGCTCTCATTATTTGGGCTAATTTTTCTACATAAGCACGTTGTAAATTACGACGGTAGACATCGGCCGCTTTTCCTGAGTAAATTTCTTTCCAAATTCCCTTGCGTAAATCAGACAGCATGTCAGCTAAAGTAAAGGCTTTTGTACCATTTTTAGCTTCGTTCTCAATCAAACGAGCCATACGAGTAATGCTCAAGATATTACTAAGTGATTTTACTTGTAAACTTCTAATACGCTCAATTGCTCCTGAATATTCAATCTTACTAAAGATATTTTCGTCCAACATCCAATGTGGTGTTTCGAACAATTGTGATTGAATGAATTGCAAGCTGTTTTTTTGGTGATTTTTGTCTACATAGGTGTAGACAGCTCCGGCTTGGTCAGTGGCTTTGTAATGTTCGTAAACACCTCCAATATTTGCTGCAACATGTCCCATGTAACGGTTAAATTGACTCAATACTTGACCGTACATAATTCTAAGGTTGTCGTAATTTTCTCCTTTTTCAGAGGTCCATTCTTCCAATCTAGGAACAATACGCTTCAAATTGGCAATACCATATCCACTAGCTACAATAGCATCAGAACCTAAATCTTCGGTTTGTGAGCTAGGATCTATTACTTCTCCCGATTGTTGATGTCCGAAACGGTATAAAGGGTCTCCAGCATGTTTTAAAATCCATCCATCCAATATTTCTTTTTCTTCTTCAGCGGTGGTATTAAAAATTGGACGGTATCCCCAGCTAATCGCATATTTGTCATAACATCCTACTTCTGGCATCATGGCGACACCTTCGTCTCCTGGTTGAGCGATATAATTAAAACGAGCATAATCCATGATAGAGGGTGCTGTTCCAAATTCTTTTGTAAAAGCTGCATTTCTTAAGTTTTCTGCAGAATAAGCACAGCTACTTCCCATGTTATGTGGCAATCCCAAAGTGTGTCCTACTTCGTGAGAAGATACAAAACGAATCAAACGTCCCATTACTTCATCTTTAAATTCATTCCCTCTAGCCTCTGGATTGATCGCAGCCGTTTGGATAAAGTACCAGTTGTGTAATAAGCTCATTACATTGTGGTACCAGTTAATGTCAGATTCTAAAATTTCTCCAGAACGTGGGTCACTTACATGAGGTCCATTTGCATTTGGAATAGGAGACGCTAAATATCGGACGACAGAATAACGAACATCTTCTGGACTCCAATCTGGATCTTCCTCTTTTGTAGGAGGTGTTTTTGCAATGATGGCGTCTTTAAATCCGGCTTCTTCAAAAGCAACTTGCCAATCTTCAATTCCTTGTTTGATGTATTTCACCCACTTGGTAGGGGTTGCTCTGTCTATATAATAAATGATTTGTTTTTTTGGAACTACGAGCTCTCCTCGCTTGAATTTTTCAATGTCTTCGGTTCTAACTTCTAATTTCCATCGGTCTAAAAAATTCAGTCTTTTACTTTTATGAGCTTCGTTTCCATAATCTACTTGACCAGAAGTAAACCATCCTACACGTTGATCATGATAACGACGTTTCATTGGGATTTCTGGTAATAAAATCATAGAATTACTCATTTCGACAGTAATACTTCCTGTACTAGAATGTGAAGGAGCATTTGACGCACTGTATGTTTTTACATGACGAGATTCAATATTTAAAGGGTAACTTTTTACGGTCTCGATAAAGGAATTTAAAGCATCCAATCGAGAGATTTTATATTGTTTACGTTGCCAATTAGGAATCCCTAAAGTTTTTACATCTTTAGCGAAAAAATCGGTTACGTCTATGACCGTTGAGGTGCTGTCTTTTCCAAATGCCTTGATAGGGAAGGTGTATAAAACAGGTTCAAAATTAGAGTTTACAACGGCTTCATGTACAGGTAAAGAATCATTGGCTACGACCGAATGAGAAACGACACGTAAGATGATTTTTTTTCCTTTTTTCTGCCATCTTAATACTTGAGTATTGGCTTTTCCTCCACCAAATCCTAGCCCAGAAGCTGTTTTGGCAATACGAGTAACCATTAGCATTTCGCGCTCTAGTAAACTATCAGGAATTTCAAAAAGGTATTTTTCGTCATTTTTATGTACTTTAAATAAGCCTTCGTCTGTCACTGTTTTATCCGTAATTACCTTGTCATACGGCTGAATGGCTCCTTTTTTTGATTTTTCTTTGGGTTTTGGTGCCGGGCTTTCCGTTTTTGATTTCTTTTTACGCTTTTTTTTGCGTTGTGCATCTACATTAGATGTGACTCCGAAAATTAGCAAAAGAGCTAGCATTCTGGTAATTAGGGTAAGGTTCATATTGCTTTGTTTGATTATTGTTTGCAACATGCAATTTAGATAAAACTTAGGCTGTGGACTCTTAATTATTTGTTAAAGAGGGGGCTATTTCAATATTGATAGCCCCTGTTTTTAATTATATAACCAGTGTTATTACTGTTTGTAAACCGGATGATTTATTTCATTTTAATAATTACAAACTCAGTTCTTCTGTTCAGTTGATGTTCATCCTCAGAACATTTCACCCCATTGCTACAGTGATTTACTAAACGTGTCTCACCGAAGCCTTCGTAAGCAATAATTCGATTTTGATTAATTCCATTTTTCACGATATAATCGTTGGTGGCTTTCGCTCTGCGTTCCGATAAGTTTAAATTATAATGATCCTTAGCTCTACTGTCTGTGTGTGATTCTAAGCGTATGACCATACCAGGGTATTTACGCATAAGGCTTACTATTTTATTAAGTTCATATGCAGCGTCTTTTCGGATATAATGTTGGTTTAAATCAAAGTAAATAATATCTAAATCTGCAAGAATTATGATGTCTTCTATGGGTTTTAAAACGATGTTAATGTCTAGGTTAACCGTTACTGCTTCTTTGTTTTCTTGATTGAATGTGTTAAATGTTTTTGTTACACTGGTGTATTTTTCTTTTGATCCTTGGATGGAAAATTGAGCATCTCTATCGATGTATTCCTCATAATACCCGTCTTTTTTAGTGATGAAATAAGCTATTTCATTTCCGTTTCTATCCATCAGGCTAACTTTAGCTCCTTCTAGTGGAAGTCCATTGGCATCATCAAATATTTGTCCTTTTACTTTAAAAGGAGGGATCCTATTAAAGGTGTAAATATCGTCATCTCCCATGCCTCCCTCTCTGTTAGAAGAGATGTACCCACTAAATCCTTTTTCGTCTAGATAATAGGCGAAATCATCCTTGTTACTGTTTAGTGGCTTTCCTAGATTTATGGTGTTAATAATTTGACTGTCATCGTTTTTTACCGTAGCGAAAACATCTAACATTCCTAAGCCAACATGACCGTCAGAAGAGAAGAAAAGTGTTCCTTCACTATGAATAAAAGGAAACATTTCATCTCCTTCAGTATTTACAATACTTCCAAGGTTTGTTGGATTAGAAAGAGCTCCATTTTGGGAGACATCCGCTACATAAATATCGGAACCTCCAAGGCCTCCAGGTCTGTTAGAAGTGAAATACAATTTCGTTCCATCATTATTTAATGAAGGGTGTCCTGAGGAGTATTGGTCACTGTTCACACCGGTCTCTTGGATGTTTTTCCACTCGTTATTAACCAGTGTAGCAGTGAATATTTTTAAATTTACAGTTCCTTTTTTGTCTTTTATTTTTTTGTTGTTTAGGTAATTATTACGTGTAAAATACATCCTGTTTTTTGCCTTGTTAAAGGTAGCGGTACCTTCGTGATAGATACTGTTTACATCTCCTTTTATTTTGCTTACGTTTCCATTTTTATCTGCAATATACATGTCTAGAAAAGGCTGATTATTCCATGCGTATTTTCGAAGTATGGACACTCCAGGATCCCTGGTAGAGACGAAAACAATGCTGCTGTCTATCATTGTAGCTCCATAGTCGCTAAATTCTGTATTGATGTCCAAGGATGACAAGGTGTACTTTTCTTGTTTGTTGAAAATTGCACTCGTAATGTCTTGTTTTTCAAAAAACTCAGAAACTCTAGAATCATTTTGATTGGTTTTTTTGAATTTTTTCATCCATTTTCTGGAGGCTTTGTATTCTTTCGTTCCACGTAATGCTTGGGCGTAATAGTAATAATATACGGGTGGAATGTTTTCGCCTTTGACAGCTTCACGGTAATAGGTGACCGCTTTTTCTGGTTGTCGTAACATCATATAAGCGTTACCTATTTGTCGTTGGGCATAGTTTTTATTGAAGTCTTTCTCGATGAGTTTCTCATATTTTTCAATGGCTTTTGTGTATGAGAAGCTATTGAAAAGTTGTTCCGCTTTTTTTTGTCTTCCAGATTGTGCCAACAATGAAGAGCAACTTATAAGTAATGCTAATGTGTAAAAGTAAAGTGATTTCATAGTTAAGAGATTGAGGATTAAAAATAACGAGGTGATCTGAATTTGCTTTTTAAGAATCGGAATTCATAAATTAATAGTATTTCATGAGACCCCGAAGTGTAGGGTCTAATTTCACCTGTTGGGATTTCATATGCATATCCTACTCTTAATTGCTTATTTACCTGCATGTCTGCAATAAAACCAATGGCTCTTTCTTTTCCGTTCATTCTATAAGATCCACCTAGCCAGTACTTTTCGTCGAATAATAAATTGGCGGTTAAATCATAAGATAAGGGAGCGTTATGGGTGTATTTAGTAAGGAAAGTCGGTTTTAATTTCAGGGTGCTATTCAATGTAAATACATATCCCGAAATCCCATAATAGTGTAATTGTTCAAAAGTTTTAAAATCTGTACTATTGGTATAGGTGGTGTTTATAAGTCTTGGAGATGAAAGTCCGAGATACCACTTGTTTGTATGTACGTAGATTCCTGCTCCAAAATTTGCAGTCAAGTGATTTAGTTTTTTATTAAAATAAGGGTCGCTAGAAACTGAGGAGTCATTCATCAGTTCTGCATCAATTTTATAATAACTAAAGCCTCCTTTAAGGCCAAAAGCTATATTTATAGTTTCGCTGGCTTTAATGGTATAAGAAAAATCGGCGTAGGCATAGGTGAAGTTTTCATAGCCTGTTTTGTCGTTTAATAGCGACAGACCTACCCCTATTTTTTCATTCCTAAGTGGAGAGTGAATAGACAAGGTTTGTGTATTTGGACCTCCATCAAAACCAACCCATTGATTTCTGTTGAGTCCTATGATGGACAATGCTCCACGGCTCCCGGCATAGGCAGGATTCACCGCGATGGTATTGTACATGTATTGTGTGAATTGTGGGAGTTGTTGTGCCATTGAGCTAAAAACACCTCCGCAAATAATGCTGATGACTAATATTATAATGCGTTTCATAGTAAGTTTTTTAATTGGTTCCTAAATAGATGTATCCAGTAATTGTTTTTAAATCTCTATTACTCACATTTATAATGTAATAATACGTTCCTGACGGAAGTAGAGAGTTGTTGCCTATGGTCATTCCTGAATTGTCATGATGGCCGTTCCAATTATTTTTATAGTTTTTAGAAAAATAGATTCGTTTACCCCATCGGTTGAATAATTTTATATTAAGAATAAAACCACATTCTTCGTTAAAGCCACCTACCTTAAAGTAGTCGTTGTGCCCGTCTCCATTTGGAGTTACTACTTTTGATATTTCAATATCTCCTGAGGTACAGCCGAGCACCTCACAATCATCGTTTACATTGATAGGGATTGTGTAAACCTTACCGCAATTTCCAGCTTCGATATAAGTAATGGTGTAATTTCCTAAACTCACATCGTTCGGGACAAAAATATGACCATCCAATCCTCCTGAATTATCGGTATCTTCCCAGGTTCCCGTTCCGTCGTAATCCTGTATGAGTTTTGATAAGTCAAAACCTCCATCTACGTGGTCACCAATGTCATAAATACAAATATTTTGCTTGTTGATCGTTTTTGTTTCAGGCGTGTCGGCTTCTTCAATATTTATGGTTACTGAAGCATTTGAAATACATTCGCCGATTGTTGCAGTAATGGTGTATGTTCCGGTAGCTGCGACCACGATTCCATCTGTATTACTGATCACTGTTGGACTGAAGGTATAA